>JBGQDJ010000183.1:0-5909 GCA_041495805.1 Geobacteraceae bacterium | reverse complement strand
GTTCCATAATCGTCGCGCACATCAAACCAACGGCATTCCCTGGTCTGTTCCCGCAAGGGATGATGGTCAATTACAATGTCCACCCTTGTCCCCGGCGGCAGTGAGTTGTTGCCTGTGCCCGGCTGTGTGTCGAGCATGCAGACGACCTGAAATTCCTTCAGGTCAACAATCTCCAGAGGAGTGAGTGATATCTGCAGTTCCTTGGCCATGGCGATGTTCTCGCTACGCCCGATCATCCCGGAATAGCTGATTATTGAGTCTTTGTTAAGCTTCATCACGAACAGATGGTGCAGCGCCATGGCGGATGCGAGGCAGTCCGGGTCGGGATTGTCGTGAACGACAATGATGATTTTCCCTTTTCCACTTACCCAGTCCAGCAGTTCGTCGATCTGTTTTTTCAATTTTGAAAGTGAATAATTCACAATGATGCTTTCCTTGCTGATTGCGATGTTTAAATTCTAACCAAACAGAGCGACAACACAAGTCATTATAAAATAAAAAAAAGGGGGAAGTAATTCCCCCTTTTAGCTTTTTATCTATGTATGATTCAACGCGTTATTAACCCAGAAAGATATTAAAATTCCTTGCCCTGTTAGCGAGAATGGTGGGATCGATAACCTCACCGCAGCAGGTGCATTTCCAGGCATCGAACGACCTGACAAAATCGTAAAACTTCTCGGAAAACATACGTCCTTCGCATCTAGGGCATTTCATTGGGTCGCCTCCTTAATGGACTAGTTATTAAATTATATATGGACATATCTACTTCAGTATATGTGCCAAATGAAGATAATATAATAACACGTTCTTTTGACTGACCATTAAAATCAATCACTTAAAGAGTGTCAGAAATACCTTTTCAATGCCTTCAGCTTTCCTCCTCCCAATCCAGGGACCCTTTGCAATGAGTTGAAAGAGCCGAGATCGCCATATTTTTGACGGTTCTCCATTATCGTTTTTGCCAGTTTCGGACCGATACCCGGCAGAGACTCCCAGTCGTCCAGATCCATCTCATCGGGATCGAGGGGGATGCCCAGCAGAATTCGTTCCCTGGCTTTCATCTTATATATCAATATTTCAATATGTTGCTGATCCTTAGCAACCGCCTCAATGATCTCTCCACTCTCCAAATCCCTTTTCAGGAGCCGTTTCTCGGGTAATTTCCCGGCCAGGGAAGGGGCCGTCATATTTATGACGGTAGCCAGAGTGACATGTATCGGGAATCGGTATATACCGGGGTTTGGCACGCAACCTTTCAGACGGACAATAGTTGCACCGGATGTATAATGCAAAAAGGCCGCGGGCATTCCATGATGGTCTGCATCGCGGCCTGGAAATAACAATGCCGTGCATATGATGGCGGTTAAAAGCAGGAAGACAAGGCGTTGCCGGCGCTCCGTCACTTTCTGGCGGCCTCTCCTTCGTCGCTTTTATGTAGTTTGTACTCGATACTGTCGATAAGGGCCTGATAAGAAGCCTCTACGATGTTGTCGGAGACCCCCACGGTCCCCCAGCGGCTCTCCCTGTCGCCCGATTCAATGAGGACCCTGATGGCCGAAGCGGTACCCTGGCCAGCCGGCAGGACACGCACCTTGTAGTCGAGCAGCTTCACTTCCTTCAGCTTAGGGTAGAACTTCTCCAGGGCCTTGCGCAGAGCATTGTCGAGGGCATTTACAGGCCCGTTGCCTTCGGCCGCGGTATGTTCCACCTTTCCCCCCACCCTCACCATGATGGTGGCCTCGGAAATAGGCTTCTGCTCTTCATGGCGCTTCTCATCGATTACCCGGAACCCGATCACGGAAAAGAATTTTCGGTGGGTCCCCAGGGCACGCTTCATGAGCAGCTCAAAAGATGCCTCTGCCCCTTCGAACTGATATCCGCGGTTCTCCATCTCCTTGATGTTGTCCAGTATCTCCAGGGTCACCGGGTCCTTACTGTCCAGGTTGATGTTGAACTCCACCGCCTTTGCGAGGATGTTGGAGCGACCGGACAGGTCCGAGATCAGCACACGGGTACAGTTGCCGACCAGTTCCGGTCGCATATGCTCGTAGGTTTCGGGATGGCGCTGGATCGCGCTCACATGGACCCCCCCTTTGTGGGCGAATGCGGAATTTCCCACATAGGGCTGGTGCTTATTGGGAGAGAGATTGGCGAGTTCGAAGACAAAGCGGGATATCTCGCACAGTTTTCTCGTCTGTTCGTCGCTGATGCATTCCCGCTTCATCTTGAGCTTGAGCGCCGGAATGATGGAGCAGAGATTTGCGTTGCCGCACCTTTCGCCGAAGCCGTTGATGGTCCCCTGGACCTGCACTATGCCCAGATCCACGGCATGCAGGGAATTGGCGACCGCGCATTCCGAATCGTTGTGGGTATGGATGCCGAGGGGGGTCTTGATATGTTTTTTCACATCCTTGATGATGTTTGCCAGGTCAAACGGCATGGTGCCGCCGTTGGTGTCGCAAAGGACTATGCAGTCCACCTTGGCCTGCTCCGCAGCCTTGAGGGTCTTGATGGCGTATTCCGGATTGGCCTTGAAGCCGTCGAAAAAATGCTCCGCGTCGTAGAAGACCTCGGGGGCATGCCTTTTAAGGAATTCGAGGGAATCGTAGATGATCTCCAGGTTCTCCTCAAGGGAGATGCGAAGCGCCTCATGGACATGGAAATCCCAGGATTTGCCGAAAATGGTGATTGCGTCCGGTTCGGCCTGGACAAGGGTCCGGATATTCTGATCCTTGTCCGGCGTGACCTTGGCGCGACGGGTGGATCCGAATGCGGCGATCTTTGCCTGGGAGAGCTTCTCCTTCTTGATATCCTTGAAGAATGAGACATCCTTCGGATTGCTCCCCGGCCACCCCCCCTCGATGTAATGAATCCCTATCTCGTCCAGTTTGCGGGCGATCCGGATCTTGTCTTCGACCAGAAAAGAGACGTCTTCTGCCTGGGTTCCGTCCCGGAGGGTCGTGTCATAGAGTTTTATTAGGCTCATAGGTTCACCTTCTCTCATCGAGATAATCCTTCTTCGAAGGAAACGATAAAATAACACAGTGTTCTTTTTATAACGTTTTTATAAATCTTTCAACCTGGAAAATGCTTTCTTTGAAAAGAACCGGCTAAACGTCATCGTTTGCTTCATGCGAAAGAATTGCCTGCTTGATGGCTCATTAACGGATAAGGATGGCATCGCAGTCGCAGCGCAGTTATGCGGATACGCAATTGGCTTGCCACGTGAATAATTGGGAGGAATAAAATATTGACATAATTCTGCCACTGTGCTAAAAAATCATTCTTCATTCCCCAGTAGCTCAGTCGGTAGAGCGGGTGGCTGTTAACCACCATGTCCGTGGTTCGAGTCCGCGCTGGGGAGCCATAAAATCAGGCACTTACAAGTTTTCTTGTAGGTGCCTTTTCTTTTGTGTATCCTCTAGCATACGGGCAAGCCCTGAGATTTCAAGGGGTCTAAGGGTGAAAAGAAAAAGCCCAGCAATGTCTGCGTTGCGCAGGTGGGTGGCTTTTCAGATGGAAAAGTTGGGGGTTAAATCTTTACTTTCGTCAAGAAACCGGCTAATTCACGCAATATGTCAAGAGTAAAGACTTGACCGTACGCAGTAACAGTTGAATATCTAACGGGTTTAAGTCCCGTCCGAGGAGTTGTCCGTTCACCTCGGTAGCTCAAGGGAGCGGCGTCTTGGCAACAAGGGGTCGTAAGTTCCCAATTGGCAAAGCAGCAGGCCGTAACGAAAGTGAACCCACAGGTAGCCTCGTAAATTGCTTGAAGATGCCGACCCTGTGGTCAGAAGGGGAAGGCCGTTGTTCACTGGCTTTGATAACGGAATCAGCCAGCGTAATCTTCCGGGGTAGCAGGGACGGCATGTTACGGAAGATACTCAACCCAGTGCTGGAGACCCGTTACGGTGATGCCTAAGGAGCATCAACCGGCGCGTATAAGGAAACGAAATCGCGCTGGGCTGTAGCGGGAGTCGGAGGGGTTCATAGTACCGTTTGAGGGTACAGGACAACATAACCTGGCTCAAGGGAAGGAACCCTACTTTGTTCACGCAACCAAAGAGCGGAAGAGATGGGGATTGCAAGCATGCTAAAAACCCCGGAAACAATCAGAACGCTACAGAGGAAGCTCTACCGCAAGGCCAAGCAGGAACCGGCCTGCCGCTTCCACGCCTTGTACGACAAGGTACACCGGGCCGACATCCTTGAGTTTGCCTACCGCCTTGTCCGTGCCAACAAAGGGAGCGCCGGAATCGACGGTGTCACCTTCGAGGCCATCGAGGAAAACGAAGGGGCACCCGCATTCATAGCGGAGCTGGAGGAAGCACTGAGAAACAAGACGTATAAACCCGATCCGGTAAAGCGTGTCATGATACCAAAGAGCGACGGCAGTCAGCGACCTCTCGGTATCCCGACCATCCGTGACCGGGTGGCGCAGATGGCCGCAAAGCTGGTCATCGAGCCGATCTTCGAGGCGGACTTTTGCGCAACCTCATACGGATTCAGGCCGAAGAAATCGGCCCACGACGCAGTCGATGATGTAGCGATCACCATGAACACCGGCTACACCGAAATCATCGATGCTGATCTCTCCAAATACTTCGACACCATTCCCCATGCCAACCTCATGAAAGTGGTGGCTGAACGCATCTGTGACGGCGAAATGCTTCGCCTGATTCAGATGTGGCTCAAAGCGCCGATCATGGAGATGGACAAGGACGGAACGAAGCGGAACATCGGCGGCGGCAAGGGCAACCGCACCGGCACACCGCAAGGCGGAGTCATCTCGCCGCTGTTATCCAATCTCTACCTGCACATATTGGACAGGATATGGGATCGGAATAACCTCCAACAGCGACTGGGAGCCCGCATCGTCAGATATGCTGATGATATTGTCATCCTCTGCCGGAGGAACAAATCCGGCAAGGCAATGGCGGTACTGCGGCAGATATTGGAGCGACTGAAACTCACCCTGAACGAGACAAAGACGAAAATCGTAAATGCTCACAGAGAGAGTTTCAATTTCCTCGGATTCTCAATTCGGATGGGGGAGAGCAGGAAAACCGGGAAACTGTATCCCAATGTTCAGCCATCGAAGAAAGCCCTGCAAATTATCAAAGATCGAGTTACCGAACTCACGAAAAGAACGAGAACGGTAAAGCCGCTTGCATGGATTGTGAACGAAGTCAACGCCACTGCAAGAGGTTGGGTTGGCTACTTCCATTATCGTAATTGCAGCAGTGCGCTCAAGAACCTAAGGCACCATGCTGAAGAGCGGCTGCGAACCCATTTACGAAAGCGGCACAAAATCCAAGATAGGGGTGCCGGTTATTTTCGTTTCAGTAGCCGCGCGCTCTACGGGAAATACGGACTGTACAAAGTGCCAACAACAGCTGGTTGGACGAAAGCGCATGCCTTACAGTGAAGAACATCGGAAAGCCGTGTGCGGGAAAACCGCATGCACGGTTTGATGAGGGAGGGCAGGGTGAAACCTGCTCTCTACTCTACCCTTTAGCTTAGGCGGCCCCTTTATCTTAGGTAGTACCGTTGTGATATAACGAGTTGTCGAATTCCTCGGATATAAGTTGCGGATTTGCGGTTCTGAAAGCTAATAAACTATTCAAGTAATTCTTTGTATCGCTATCTGAGAAAAGAAACTTCACGCCAACCTCGTTCTTGCAACTGTGTCTTACCTCTGCACGGAAATGCAGGGTGATGTCAAAAATATTCAAACAAATTGTAATCAGACATTGGTCACCAAGTTGCATCAACATATCTTCATTTAATTGGGCCAGAGCACCATTAATTGATATGTTCCGGAGTCTGGCCTCCTTGATTATCTCATTGTATTGAACTATGACTTTCTCATTGCAAGCAACACGCTCAAAATGTCTTTCCTTATCCAT
>JBGQDJ010000182.1:0-5926 GCA_041495805.1 Geobacteraceae bacterium | reverse complement strand
ACCCCCCCTCAAGGGTGGCCGCAATGCTATTGTCAAGAATCAGGTTATCCGTGAGTTCCACCTGCCGTACAAGGATGGTACCATCAGTCTCAAGATCAGCATGAAAGTATGATTTTTCATGACACCTCCAATAACGATGCCGAAAGCAGTCTAATGGTCTCGTGGATCCCATGTGGTGTCGCTTCCACAACTACCACCCTGACCCCCAGCGACTCCTCCAGCTCTTCCATGGTCATGTCGTCGAGGAAAATACTCTCTCCCTCTTTCAGCATAACATCGGGGATCAGGAGCACCTCCCCAAGGTCCTCCCCTTTGAGGGCTGCGACGATATCCCGACCGCTGACCAGACCGGTGACAGTGACGCTTTCACCGAACAGGCGGTTTTTCACTGCAATCGGTTGAAGGTCAACGCCGGTTTTCCCTTTCAGAGACTTGAGAAAGTCGGAGAGAAAAACATAGGGCGATTCGCCGGTCACGACTGTGGCGCGAAACGGTTTTAGCTGCTCGGCCTGTTCCAGGACCATTTCGGCGTCAGCCAGGAATAGGGGCGCCATCCCGACCCCGTTCTCCAGTTGCGGCAGGTCACCGTAACTCTCAAGTGGGGGGAACGGTATTCCTGCCTTGAGGTAAAACTCATCGGCCAGAAAGAGGAAAGGTTCCCCGAATTGTTGCCTCAGGGCGCGGGCACGCGGTTCCCATTCGGCAATGAAAGAGTGCGCATACTCTTTTGTCACCGGTTGCAGGGAAGGGAGCCCTTTGCGGTGCCTGGTCAGCCCCACGGGAACAACCGCCAGGGAGTCTACCCATGGATGAAGGCTTGCCAGGTCTGCAACGGTCTTCTCCAATGCCGTTCTGTCGTTGATGCCGGGGCAGAGGACCACCTGGGCATGCATGCTGATCCGGCTGGCGGCCAGCTCTTCCATGATCGACATTATCGGGATGATCCCCTTCTTGCCGAGGAGCCTCTCGCGCAGGGCCGCGTCTGTTGCGTGGACGGAGATATAAAGGGGAGAGAGCCGCTGCTCGATGATCCTGGCGATCTCCTCCCTGCCGATATTGGCCAGGGTCACGTAATTGCCGTAGAGAAAAGAGAGACGATAATCCTCGTCCTTGACGTAGAGAGGAGAGCGGAGCCCCGAAGGGAGCTGGTGGACAAAACAGAATATGCATTTGTTGCCGCACTTGAAAGGGGCAGGGGCCTGAAATATCAGACCGAGCGGCTCGTCCTCTCCCCGTTCGATCTCCACGTCCCAGATTTCGGCGTCCTCCTTGACGATCTCCAGGGTCAACTCTTCCTCGGCGCTAAAATAGTTGTAGTCGATGATGTCGCGTAGCGAATGGCCGTTGATGGCTGTGAGCCGGTCTCCCGGAGCGATCTCCATCTCATCGGCTATGCTGCCGGGGAGGACCTTTTCTATGATCAGGCCGGACATCAGGCTCCCTTGAAGAAAAGGGAGGAGCGGTAATATTCGATGAGAGAACAAATCCCGACTTTGAGGACAGCAGTCACAGGCACGGCCAGGAGCATGCCGAGAATGCCGAACAACTGACCGCCTATGAGAATGGCGAGGATGGTGACGATGGGGTGGAGCCCGACCTTTTCTCCCACGATCCTCGGCGTGATAATACCCCCCTCAATCCCCTGGACAAAGGCGAACCACCCCAGGCATAGGAGAGGGTGAAGAAAGTCATGGAATTTGAGGAAGGCGAGCCCCATGGATAGTACGATGCCGAGTACGGTGCCAAAATAGGGGATGATAAAGGTAATCCCCGCCAGGGTGCCGGTGGCGATTGCCAGATCTATCCCGATGAAATAGAGACCGATGCTGTATAGAACCGCCAGAATGGCACAGACCGATAACTGGCCCCGGACAAAGGCTGAGAGAATTTCATGTATTTCTCCGATCTTATCCGAGAGACGCTGACGGTGACGTTCCGGTGTCAGTTTTCTCAGCGCACCCTTCATCTGGGGGAGATCTTTAAGAAAATAAAAGAGGTAGATCGGCGTCAGCAGATACCCTAAAAGTGCCAGGATAAAGGAAAGGGTTGAAGCGAAGGCTTTTCTCAGGAAAATCAACGCATCTTTAAAAATATCGGCGGAGGTGCCCCGCAACCCGTCAAGCGCGGCATTGATCTGTTGATGGACCTTTTCCGGGGTCTCGATTCCGAAGTAAACCTTTGCCTGTTGCGGAATATAGCCGTAAAGACGGTTGGCGTATTCCGGCAGGTTTATCCGCACGTCCCGCAGTTCCGCTCCTATGGAGTAGACGAAAAATGCGACCAAGGCAGCAAGTAGCGTCAGCGTTATGCTGAAAACCAGTACAATTGAGAGTGTCCTGCCTATACCCCTCTTCTCAGCCAAGGCTACGAGCGGGTTGAAGAGGTAAGCCAGTATAAGAGCGATTACCAGCGGCAGGAAGATGGCACTCTGGAAGTAAAACAGAGATAAAGCGCAGGCAAGAATGAAGAGGGCCAGGAGTATTGAAATGATATCATTGTTTTTCATAGTCTGCTTTGAGCCGAATCCGGGTTCAGTTGTTGGATTTTTTATCGGTGGTTAAAGGGAAGGGGATGCGTGTCCCGCACCCCCTTCCCTTATTTTCGATTGTCTCCGGCCGAAGCCGTCGATGGTGGCGCTACTGATGAAGACGGAAGGTGCCATCTATGGAGGTGATGTTGGAGATGGCATGCTTGTAGATGAGGATGTCCCCATGGACCTCCAGCAGAACGGAGAAATTATCGAACGACTTGATATACCCTTCCATCTTGTCGCCGGACATGAGCTGCACTACAACCTTGACCCGCTCCTTGCGCGACTGGTTCAGATACTGATCCTGAATGTTGAAAGGCGCCTTAGCCATGTTCCTCTCCTTTAGCAAAAAATTCAATCACATTATTATAAATACTAGCAAAATTATCAGAATATTCAACCCAATAAATTTCTTTATCGCCGTTGAACCAGGTCATCTGACGCTTGGCATAACGCCTGGTATCCCTTTTGATAAGTCGAACCGCCTCTTCAAGAGGATATTCGCCTGAAAGATGAGCGCATATCTGGCGGTAGCCGATGGAGCGCATCGCCTTCAGTTGAGGGGAAAAGCCGCGGTCAAGCAATGTTCGCACCTCATCAAGCAGGCCATCGGCAATCATCCGCTCAACCCTCCTGTCGATCCTTTCATAAAGCTCCCGTCGCTCCACCGTCAAGCCGAGCTTAAGCGCGCAGTAGTAATCGCCACTGAACGCATGGGAGCTCCGCTGCTGTGAGATCGGCTTTCCCGTAAGGCGGTACACCTCCAGTGCGCGGATGATCCGCACCAGGTCATTGGGATGCAGGCGCCCCGCGGTGACCGGATCGACGCTTGCCAGCTTCCTGAGCAGGGCTTCATTTCCATGCCGCCGCGCCTCTTCCTCAAGTCCCAGCCGCACCTCTCCCGCTCCGCTGGGGGAATCGGCAAGCCCCTGCAGCAAGGCCCTTATGTAGAGTCCCGTCCCCCCGACGATGAAGGCCCTCTTGCCGCGGCCGGTGATGTCAGCTATTGCCCCGGCAGCCTCCCTCCGGAAATCGGAGGCAGTGAAATTCCTGTCAGGGTCCGCAATATCGATGAGGTGGTGGGGAACTCTCCGGCGCAATTCCAGAGACGGCTTGGCCGTGCCGATATCCATGCCGCGATAAACCTGCATGGAGTCGGCGTTGACGATCTCGCCGTCGAGAAGTTCGGCAAACCGGACAGCCATGTCGGTCTTGCCTGATGCGGTTGGGCCGAGAATTATCATTATTTTCTGCTTATCAGTCGAATATTCCACGTTGCACTCAATCTTTCCCGAACCGGTTACGGCAATCGTCCTTCCAGCCTGAGCCTTGCCAGTATCGCGTTGATCCGGGGCATGGCAGCCCAGGCAGACTTCTCTCCCTCCATTATCGCCTCGTTGCGGTGGTCGAAATCCGCTGCCCCGACAAACCCCACCTGTGGCTTGATTACCACGTCGGCCTTGCTTATGGGCATCTGGGAAATCTTGTTGTACATGATCTCAATGGACTTCATTATGGTGTCCATCGTGCCGTCCGGTACAGCGTTGCCGATGGCGGATGTGATATCGACGGCTATCACGATATCGGCGCCGTAATACCTTGCCACATCGACCGCCAGGGGGTCCACCACTCCACCGTCCACATAACTTGTCCCGGAAAAGCTTGCCGGCCGGAAAATCCCGGGGACCGCGCAGCTCGCCTGGACCGCCATCCCCGTATTCCCGGTGGCGAAAACGGTCTGCTCGCCGCTCTTTATGTTGGTCGCCACTGCGTAAAAGGGAATCCTGAGCTTTTCGATAACGGTATTGCGCAGCTGCATGTTGATATAATCCCGCAACCGCTCACCCTTGATAAAGCCATTGTCAGGCACGGTCAATTCGGCAACATCGCTCTTGTTGAGGGCCATGGCGATTTTCTGCAACGTGTATGCATCGTAACCATAGGCATAGAGGCTTCCCACAAAGCTCCCGGCGCTTGTGCCCACAACCATATGGACCGGGACCTTCTGGGATTCCAGCACTTTCAGAACCCCTATATGCGCAAAGCCCTTGGCGGCGCCGGCACCCAGCACGACGGCTATTTTTGCCGGCTTCCCGGACGGGGGCGGCTGTATTTGCGGCGCTGTTGCGCATGCTGCAATGATGAGGCTGCAGAGAACCAAGGCTGCTGAACGAATTCCGTGTTTTTTCATTATCATCTCCTCGTATTGAGTTTTCGCAAACTATTTTACCACAAATCTGACCCTGCCGGTTTCCACCGGTACAACCCGATCCTCCAGCCAGACCTTTGCCGCCGCAACGTGGTTCCCCCGGGAAAGTTGCCAGAGGATGCGGTTCACCCCGTTTTCCGTTGTCCCTATGACGATCCCGTCCATGAGCCATTCGATTTTTCTGGTCTTGAGCCCTTTCGGCAGTTCGAGGGGGAATGCCTCCAGTTCCCGCGGTATCCTCGGGTCCAGCGCCAGTTGCAGCCCCGCTGTCGGCTGGACAAGGGCAATCCCGCGGCTGGCGTAAGGAGCTGCAGCATGTAATGTCTCCCTCTCCCCTTTGCTGTGGAGAAGACATCTTCTTTCCGGGACTTTCCCTGGCTCAAACCACTCCCGCATAGCGGGACACGCCGTTGTTGTCAGCTCTCCGGAACCCTGGCAGATCGTCATGCTCAACAGCCGTGGGCTCAGGTAGAGCGACCGTGACTCCTCGAACCTCCCCAGCTCGGCAAAAACGGAGCGGAGCACCAGGGCGGGGCCGATAGAGCCGGTTATCCCCTGCATTGGCCTGGCGTCGAGGTTCCCCATCCAGACCCCGACAGTGTAGCGGTGGTTGAATCCCATGGCCCAGGCATCCCGGTAGTCGGTGGAGGTGCCGGTCTTCACTGCGGTCTGGGACGGGAAATTGAGGAGGTTGCCGCTGCCGAATTCGAGCCGCCGCGCTTCCGGGTCAGAGAGGATACTGGCGATCAGGGAGCTCGTCTCCGCGCTGAAGACGCGTCTTTTCTCCCTGTCTCCGGATGAATCACCCAGCACGGCGGTCAACGGCCTGAATTCACCTTCCCTTGCCAGGGCGGCATAGGCCTGCACCAGTTCCAGCAGGGTCAACTCGCCGTTGCCGAGCGCCAGCCCCTCGCCGTAGTGCGACGCTGGCCGATTGATGCTCTTGCAGCCAAGCTCCTTCATCCGTTTCAGAAATTCATTTACCCCGGTATACTGGATCGTTTTTATCGCCGGGATATTGAGCGAATTACCGAGGCAATCCCTGAGACGCAAGGGGCCGTAGTTCTGGCGGCTGTAGTTGCGGTAATCGTGGAGCCCTGCGCCGACGGGCATTGCCAGGGGGGAGTCGTCGATTATCGTGGCGGCTGTCCACCCCTTTTCCAGGGCCAGGGCGTAAAGGAACGGTT
>JBGQDJ010000181.1:0-5934 GCA_041495805.1 Geobacteraceae bacterium | reverse complement strand
TTCCGGGCCTCCCACAACGGCCCTTGCCAGCAGGACCCTTTGCTGCTGTCCGCCGGACAGCTCGCCGATAATCCGTTTCCTGATATCTGTAATCCCCATTAACTCCAGGGTCTTCTCTATAGTCTGACGATCTTCCAAGGTCAGCTTTCTCGGCAGCCTCCTGCCGGCGAGGAGCCCGAGACCGACAATCTCTTCGACAGTTGCGGGGAAGTTGGGATTGAAAAATCTTAGCCTCTGTGGGAGATAGCCGATGCGTCGCCAATCCGTGAATCTGTCAAGCGGTGCTCCGAACAGTGTGATTTTACCGCGTTCCGTCCCCACCAGACCCAAAGCGGCCTTGATCAGCGTGCTTTTCCCGGAGCCGTTTGGACCGACGATACCCACGTAATCCCCGGAGTTGACGCGGAACGATACCTGCCGCAGCACTTCGGCTGCGTTATATCTGACCCACAGCCCATCGATATTCAGCAACTCTACCGGCATTGCAGCCCCACCTTAAGATTTTCGAGATTCTTTTCCATCAGGGAGATAAAAGTGACCCCGGCTTCAAGTTCGTTCCTGGCAATGTTGTGGGCGCCGTGGAGCTTCAGCAATTTCGCGCCGGTCTCCCCGGCGATGGCTTCCGCCACGGTGGGGGAGATCAGCTCCTCATAGAAAATGTACTTCAGGCCGTCGCTCTTAATCTGCATGATCAGGCCGGCAATCTTCTTAGGGGTTGGCTCCGCATTGGCGGAAGCGGCATAGGCGGCCTTGTAGTTGAGTCCGTATCTGTTTGCAAGATAGCCGAAGGCATAATGTCCACCGTGGAGAAACTGGCGGGTGGCGCAGCCTGCCAACCCTTCCTTGAACCTTTCATCCAGTGCGGTCAGCCTCTTGTTATAGGAGACGGCTCTATCCATATAATACTTACGGTCAGCCGGGTCTTTTGCCGCCATTGCTTCGGCTATATTCTCCACCATCTGCCGCGCATTGGCAAAGTCCAGCCAGATATGGGGGTCCATCCCCTCACCATGGTCATGGCCATGATCTCCCTTTTCACCGTCATGTTCGTCGGCTCCCACAGCCGGCAGGAATTTAGCTCCCTTTCCGGCGTCAACGACCAGGAGTTTGCTGTTGCCGACCTTTTTTACAAGGTCCACCGCCCATGGCTCCATATACTTGTCTGTAAAGATGAAGATATCCGCCTTGCTCACCCTGAAGAGGTCCTCGGGCTTCGGTTCGAAACCGTGCGGCTCCATACCGGGCGGCAGAAGCAGTATTACCTCGGCCCTGTCTCCGGCGACCTCACGGGCGAAATCGTACAACGGAAAGAGCGTGGTGATCACCCGCAGCTTTTTCTCCCCACCTGCTGGAACATCTTTATTCCGGCATGAGACGCAGAGCAGGGTAAGGAGAAGCAAAGAGACAAGGAAGACCATCCGTTTCATAATTGCTCCCCTTTTTTTGAGAAATTATTCCCTGACACCGTATCCTTTGCGCAACATATTCCGCAGAGGCCGTTGACCTGGAGGATATGGGACATCACCTTGCCCCCGACCTGATCGTTGATTTCCTCTTCGAGCCCTTTCACTGCGCATATATGCAGGTCCGTGACCGTGCGGCAGGAGAGGCAGATGAAATGGTGGTGATGATTACTGTTCGGGCAGAAATAGTAATAAAGTTGCCGGTTCGGATGGATGATTTTGCTGACGATCCCTCCCGAAGCAAGTTCATCCAGATTGCGGTAAACAGTAGGAAGGCCTATGCTGGCAAATTGCTCCCGCAGGTTCTGGCGGACCTCTTCAGGGCTTACGTAGGTGCCGGTCCGCGCCAGGAAATCAAGGATGGCCAGCCGTTTCGGCGTTACCTTGAGCCGGAGATCTTTCAACATCAGGGGGTAATCATGGAGCATGAAGGTGGATATTTCCTTTGTTGGGAGTCTATAACGGGGACTAAATGGAAATCATTTCGATTTTTCCATAGTAGTCATATTTCTCCGGTTGTCAAGAGGAAATAGATACTGGTTTGTCCGGGGTTAGCTGACTTTTGCCACAAATGATAAGGTGCGGGAGGGACGTAATATGAGAGGGGTTAATGAGGACTCTAATTTCTCTCTGCTGCGCAAATAAAAACCCCCCGGAATCGGAGTTGATGCCGGGGGGCGCATCAGTTAACTTTCACCAGCGTTGCGGTTACACTGCCGATCTTGACTTTTGTCTTCATCCTGACCGGAATACGTCGATCATCATCTGTCAGCCAGATGTCGATGGACCCTTTTCTCTCGAAAATTCCCTCGGACTTCATAATCGGCCTGACCTGAATCGTGTTGATCTCGCCAAGGACCGTATCCAGTTTTTCTTTTTTCACTACCTGGACTTCCACGTTCCACAGCTTCTTGTTATCCAGCATGTTGACGAATACCGACTTCCCGACCTCCAGCTTCAATGTTCGCAGATAATAAAAACTCGAATAGGCGTCGTAGGTGTTCTGGGGTATTTCGATTGTAGCCTTTTCCCCACCTAGGTGGTCGATATATTCCGCCTTCTGGTTTTTCTGGTCAAAGATTATTTCACGGTCCCGCCGATGCGTCCCTTCCCGGACCTTCATCCGGAAATGATGGGGCAACCCCAAGAGTGGCGGTTCTACCTTTGTCAGGGCGCTCTCCACCCTGTCCTCTACCGGGAAAAAAACGGAAATCCAGGCAGCGGAACGGACGGTTGAAACTACCCTGATAGCATTTCCGTCATCTATGATTTCCTGTGTTGCCGTACCCGCCTTGATGCCGGTCCAGGTGAGGTCGTAAGTGAGCTTCTCTGGGATGCTCAAGGCCGAAGCAGCCATTGGAGCAATGGAGACAAACCAGGCCGTGACTGCCAGCACTCCCGCAATCGATTTGAAACTGGTCCAAGACCATGGCTTCATGTATCTGACACGCTTTATAGAATTATTCACAATGATCGCTCCTAAGGTATTACTTTGAATATCCTGCCTCCTGCTTCCAGCAGAAGCCGCACGGCTGATCGGTTTTTATTATACATTAAACAAGGCCTTACAGCGAATTCTTTCTAAAGCGGACTTATTTAACCAGCGAAGCAAGCGCTCTGAGCAGCCGGTCATTATCAGCTCTCCCACGGACCGCAACCCGGAAAAAACGGTCGTCTAGGCCTGTGAAATTGGCGCAGTTACGTATGAGAATCAGCTCCCCGATGAGCCGTTCGTCCAGTTCCCCTGCCGTCGGGCCGTGGACGATCTCCACAAGGATAAAGTTCGCCGCGGACGGAAAAGGCCGGAGCCCCGGGATGGCGGCAAGCCCAGCCGAGAGATGATCCCTTTCGGTTACGATCATCTTTCTGGTTGCGGCGGCGTAGTCCGTATCGGCCAGTGACGCGAGCCCTGCCGCCTGGGCCGGGGTATTGACGCTCCACGGCTCCCTGATTTCCGTTAAACGATCTACGATCCCCTCTGAACCGAAAGCGTAGCCGAGTCGCAAACCCGGCAGGGCATGGAATTTGGTCATCGAGCGAAGAACAAGGATGTCGTCACTACAGGATGCAATATGTTTGGCTGAAGCTTCCTCGCAGAAGTCCATGAAAGCCTCGTCAATGACCAGCAGGCAGCCGGCGGCTCGGCAGAGGTGATAAAGCTCCTTGATTTCAGCGAGTGGATAGAGCCTCCCTGTGGGATTGCCCGGATTGCCGATGATGCAGAGCTCAAAACCTTCATTAAGACTCTTTCCAATCTGTTCCAAAGAAAGGGCAAATCCATCAGCACATTCCATGACAAAATGTTTCACCTGAATGTTGTCTCTAAGCAGTGCTTTGGCGTATTCAGAGAAAGAAGGGGCAATGACGAGGGCGCGTTTCCCCGGCGCCAGGCGGGGAAGAAGATATATCAGCTCCGTCGAACCGTTCGCCACGCAGATGTTGGACGGCTTCACACCGTGGCCGAGGGCCAGAGCCTCGCGAAGCTCGGTGCAGTCACTGTCGGGATAGTGGACAAGGGTATCGAAGGCATCCCTGAGCGCATCTCGAACCCCCGGCGCCGGTCCAAGGGGATTGATGCTTGCCGAAAAGTCGAGAATCCCAGTCGGCGGAATACCCAGGGAACGGGCAACGGCAAAGATGTTGCCGCCATGGTCGAAGCGAGATTTCATACAACCTCTAATCCTGAAAAGATGGATATCACACAAAGCCACAAAAGCACACTAAGGAAAACAAAACCTGTGACCAAGCACAAGGCTTGAAAATGGGGTCTACATTATTTCGATTTATTTGTAATCTTCGTGGTTTTGTGTGAGTCGACCGTTGTTCCGGGTCACCTGTAAAAAGCCGCGATTGCGAGCCAGCCCACGACCAACAGCACCTCGGCCCCGTACATGAGCCTGACCGCGCCACGCCATGATGCTTGGGAGATCTGTTGTATCGCGTCACCTATGGTCGGCTTCGCCACCGGTTTCCCTGCATATAGATTGGTGCCGCCGAGCCTTATGCCAAGTGCCCCGGCGACTGCTGCCTCGGGTATGCCGCTGTTGGGGGAGGAGTGGTTGCGGCCGTCGCGGCGCATGATCCGCCAGCTGTTGCCGGCGGAGAGACCGAACAGCGGCGCGGATGCGACTATTAGGAGCCCGGTGATTCGTGCGGGTATGAAATTGACAAGGTCATCGAACCGTGCCGACGCCCGGCCTAACTCCAGGTAGCGCTCGTTTCTGTACCCGACCATGGAGTCGAGGGTGTTGATTGCCTTATAGGCGATAGCGAGCAAAGGCCCACCGAGGATAAGATAGAAGAGGGGGGCTATCACACCGTCGGAGGTGTTTTCCGCCACTGTCTCCACGGTCGCCCTCCAGATCTCCGGCTCATCAAGGTCCGCCGTATCCCGGCCGACGATGTTTGAGAGGTATCTTCGCGCCGCCGCCAGGTCCCCCATGCCGAGGGAATACGCCACCAGCCGCGACTCCCGGTGCAGGGAGCGGGCGGCGATGCAGCTCCAGGAGAGGATAACGGCGACGACAAAGCCAAGGCAGGGGCTTACGGCGTAAGCCACCTTCAACAAGGCAAAAGCAAGTCCGACGGTAATTGAGACCGTCAGAACCAGGAGAATAATCCCTCCTACTCTCCCGTTCGTGACCAGGCGGCGGAGCACCTTCTCCAGCGCCATGATCAGCTTCCCCATGTAAACCACCGGATGCGGGAAGCAGCGGGGATCGCCGATGAGGAGGTCGAGGATGACGGCTGATATCAGGATGTACGGATTGATTGGTTCCAAATTCTACCAACAAACGCCGGGGTATTTATGCCCTGGTTCTGATATGCACGATTTCCGCTTTACCGAATGCCTGACCTGATTTGTTGCATTTCTTCGGGTGAAGTGGAAGATCATGGGGCTTCCTGATTGATGGCATTCTTCAGGCCCGTGCTCATTTTGAAGGTCAGGATCTTTCTGGCGGCGATCATTATCGGCTCACCGGTCTGCGGGTTCAGCACCTTGCGGCTTTTCTTCTCCTTGACGATAAAACTCCCGAAGCCGGAAATCTTCACGGTTTCAGCCGTCTCAAGGGTCTTTTTGATCGTTTCCAGGAGTGTTTCCAGATACGCGAAGGCTTTATCTCTTGTGAGCCCGGTATTGGCGTGAATCTTATCTACGAGGTCTGCTTTTCTCATTGTAAACTCACCTTGTGTTCATGAAATATGGGCGTCGGGGTATGGATCAACGCCCCTTTTTAATCTTTTTCCCTACCATGGAAAGCTTTGTAGTTGGTGATTTCAATAGTTTGAATCTTCACGAAATCACCTCCCAACTTCCGGCCTTTTTCCCACCGATACGCTGTAATATTCCTTTAGCGTTCAGCTTATCGGTATGGTAACGAATTCCCGCATAACTAAGATTCAATTGCCCGGCTAAATCCTTCTGGGTAGCGAACGGATTTGCCTCTATCAATCGAGAATATATCCTTTT
>JBGQDJ010000180.1:0-5936 GCA_041495805.1 Geobacteraceae bacterium | reverse complement strand
CGAATAAGTTCCTCCTGAAGGAGCCCAACCGGGAACTCTGTCTGAAATGCCACGCCGATTTCGGGAAGGCCGAGAGCGAAGCGACGGTTATCCACGACCCGGTGAAACTCAATCAATGTTTTTCATGCCATGAACCCCATGGCTCGGCTAACGCCACTCTGCTCAAGAAAACGATGCCGGAACTGTGCACATACTGCCATAAGAAAGTCGGCGATAAGATGGCAAAGGCAAAGGTCCCTCACAGGGCACTCTCCCAACAGGGTGGGTGTGGGACCTGCCATTCCCCCCATTTCTCCAAGGCCAAGGGGCTCCTTGCGTTCGATGATATGACAGTCTGCCTAAACTGCCACGGCAAGGACAATCTCGGCACCCCCCCCCTGAAGAACATCAAGAAGGAACTGGAGGGGAAAAAGTACCTTCACGGCCCCATTAAGGAGGGGAAGTGCACACCTTGTCACGATCCGCACGGTTCGAACTTCATCCGAATGGTAAGGGGGAACTTCCCCGAATCCTTCTATGCGCCATACAAGGAAGGTGCTTATGATTTCTGCCTGCAATGCCATCAAAAGAATATTCTTCGATTCGCGGAAACCACGATATACACAAAGTTCAGAAACGGAAGCAAAAATCTCCACTATGTTCATGTTGTCAACAACAGGAAAGGTCGCACCTGCCTCATTTGCCATGCGCCACACGCCAGCAACGGTGAGAAGCTGATCAACAAGGATGGCCCGAAATTCGGCACCTGGGATATCCCCATGAATTTCAAGATAACAGCCTCAGGCGGGAGCTGTGCCCCGGGGTGCCACCGTGAATACAAATATGACAGGGACAAGCCGGAGAAGTACTGATAAGTTAGTAGTACTGGTTGCAAATCGTTAACCTGGGAAATCTGAGTAAATAAAAAAAAGAGGTTTAATGGAGTATGCTTATGAAAAGAGATAATTTGAACCGTAGCTTACTATTTTTACTGCTTGCAGTATGGATGGGCTTAGCCCTGGCTGGTTGCGCCTCGGAAAAAAGCTGCTCAAAAAAGCCCACCTTCTTCCCGCCGCCGCCGGATAAACCCCATATGCAGTGGCTGACCGGGATCTCGACTTCCGACGATATCGGCGCCAAGGGGTCCCAGGGCAAATTTTCTCTTGTGTTGACCGGCAAAGAAGCTCCGGATGTAATAAAAAAGATCCAAAAATCCTATGGCATTGTTCCCCACAAGGGAAAGCTGTACGTTGCGGAGTTTCATAGCCAGAGGGTGACCATAGTCGACCCCACAAACGGCACCATAGAGTACCTCAAGGGAATGTCCCATCCTAAAGGAGCTCTTGTCGATCCGGTGAATCTCGCATTCGACAAGGATGACAATCTCTACGTGGCTGACCCGGGGAGGAAAGAGATAGTTGTATTCGACAAGAATGAAAATTACGTCACCTCTTTCGGCAAGGATGTGGCCAAAGGATCTAAGATTGTCTCGGTTGCCGTTTACGGCAACGATCTCTTTGCCCTTGACTTTGGGACGAGTCGCATACGGGTGTTCGATCCCAAGACTGGTGAACAGATAAAGGAATTCGGCTACATTGATCAACCGAACCAGAGCCTGCGGGCGCCGACCAATTTCACCATCGATGAGAAGGGGGCGATCTATACCTCCAATCTTGGCAGCAACAAGGTCGTTAAGTCCGACATAGACGGAAACTTCCTCGGCTCCTTCGGCGGGACCGGCGACCAGTACTCCACCTTTTCCAAGCCCAAGGGGATTGCCGTCGACCATATAGGCCGCATCTATGTGGTTGATTCTGCAACCAATGTTGTCCAGTTGTTTGACGACAAGTTCCGTATGCTGACACTCTTCGGCTGGCCGGGGTTGGAAACCGGCTCACTGGATATGCCGGCGGGCATTGCCGTGACACAGGACGAGGTGCTGATGCGATACTTCCAGAAATTCGCCGTTCCCGGCTTCAAGCTGGAAAACCTCATCTTCGTCGTCAATCAGTTCGGTTCCGAGTTCTGTATCCCCAGAATTTCGGTCTATGGCATGGGACTGATGGAAGGGGTAAAATATGATGAGCCGCCACCCATTCCGGCGAAAAAAGAAAAAGCTGAATAACTGGCAATGATAAAGGGGAAAAGAAAGAATAAAGGGTAGCCCATGACCAGTTTGTTGAACAGTTGATGTCAATGAGGGGGGTATGAGAAAAAGAGGCATGATCTTCTGGGTCGCAGGCATGACGTTACTTCTGTGTGGATGTGATCCGGTCACCAGGTACAAGGTCATGTCCACAATATTTGATGGCGTTCCAAGATTGCCTCCGGCTGAGGAATACTGCAGGGATTACCACCAAAGGGCGCTGGTGGAAGAGGCGGAAGCCGAGAAGCAGAAGGAGCAGGCCCAGGAGAAGGCCATGGCCTCTATCCACCCTCCCTTCGCGGAAAAGCGCTGCGACGACTGTCACGACAAGAACACCGACTCCGGATTCGTGGTCGCGGCCAAGGACCTCTGCAACGTCTGCCACCCGGACTTCATCAAGGGAGCTTACTCCCATGGCCCGGCGGCGGTCGGCGCATGCACTATTTGCCATGTCCCGCATAATTCGCAGTATGCTAAACTACTTAAAAAATCCAAAAAAGAGATCTGCGATACCTGCCATACTGAGAAACGGTTGGCACTTGGTCTTCATAACACAGTAAAAAACAAGAATATCTTTTGCACAGACTGCCACAACCCTCATGGCGGAGACAACCGCTTTTTCCTGGAATAGTTTAGTTATGTCTTTCAGGTGCCTGATAATATCTGTTGTATTATTGTTCTTAACCATTGGGAATGCCTATGGTGATTCAGTAATAATAAGGCCCAAAAAGGGACTTCTGCTTCTCGGCGACCTGTATCAATGGCTTGGAACCACTTATCAATACAGGGAACACAGTTCTACTCATAGCTCAAACTCAACGCATCAGCTGGAAGAGAGTTATCATTTTGAAACAGCGGCCGCTATTCTTGACCCTCATATTTTAAACTTATTCGTCAGTGCTGAACTAAAGCATCAACAGGACTGGCTTAACAATAGTGCGTCAGATACGACCTCAGGCAGTGGACTCAGATACGAGTACAGTTTTGCGGCAAATGCCTATGACAATAGTTGGTATCCGATAAATGCCTTCAGCTCGATTTCCTTTGATACTGTAGTGTCGCCTTTTTCCCCCCCTATAGACACGGAAAGCGGAAGGCATGGTATCGAGTTTCAGATATTGAAAAAGCTTTACCGCTTGAAGTTCAAGTATGAAAGGAATTCCCTGGATCTGAACGGGGCGGGACAAAGTTCCAGCCAAACCGCTGATTCTTTCGAGTTCGACGGAAATCACAACTTCCGTGATTTCTTTTATACAAGCGCCGGTGTTTCCTATGCACTGCAAAACAGTGTTAGTGGTGGAAAAAGCCAAAAGGGGAACTCCTTGCTGGCAAACATTACGAACGACATGTATTTGGGCCGGCTGAAAAACTATGTTCTGACTTCAAATCTACAGTCCAGCAACAATATTTACGCCGGATTGCCCCAGGAAGCCCTAAATCTGACCGAAACCTTGACGGGAAATCCTGGTAAGGCGCTGGATTTCAAACTGGAGGGCCGCTATGACCATAACCGTACCCGTAGCGTGGAGGGGGCACCGGATGAATTACACGACATAACAAGTGGCTCTTTTCAGATACGTCACCAACTGTTTGAAAGCCTCACAACCTCTCTGCGCGGCAACATTTTCCATAGTAGCTTTCTATCGGGAAGCCAGGACAGGTATTCGGGCACGCTGGAATTCAAATACCGTAAGAAGCTGACGGATAAAACAACACTGTTTATAGGCACTTACGGCACCCACGAGGTGACGGACCGCAAACAGGTGGTAACGGACGAGGGGGTTGTGAATGAGAGGACCCATTCGGTCAGCTCACTCAACCAGGTGATCACCCTTGACAACCCCGGTCCCCTGAGGGAGGGTTCCGTTACCATCCAGGGGTTCACAGTTGCCCCCATCAACTCGCTGCAGACCCCCGATATCCTCTTTGTCGAGAATGTGGACTACATCATCGATTATCCTTTGGGGAGGATCACTTGGATCGGTTTCCCACTGCCCACCGTTCCGAACCTGGTCATATCCTATACGGTGCTGTTCGACCCGTCGGTAAAGTACTCAACGGATACTTCCAGCATATCCAGTACCCTTTCAATGGCGAATGGGAAATACCAATTGTCCGGGCTTTATTACAGGCAGGATCAAAGTTTGATATCAGGACAGTCTCAACTGGGGCTATACAATTCTAGTTATGCTCAGGCGCGATTCCAGGGCTTTTTGGATGAGAACATTTACAGCCTGGAGTTCGACGACTACAATTTGGGACCCACCAAATACCGGTACCTTGAAGGGTTGTGGCAATATAACCATGTGAATGAAGGGTCTTTAGTTCAGTTCATGGTAAAGGACCGCTATTCCATGTATGACGCCACGCATTCGTCCTCTGCCTATAATAGTAACAATTTTAACGCTTCAGCGACTTACAGCCGAGATCTTACTTACTGGTCACGCTTATTGCTAAGCAGCATCTTCCTTGACAACAGGGGGGGCAGAAGCGGCTCCAGCGATGCAATTTCCATCCGGGCCAGCCTGCAGGCGAGGTTCAACAGACTTACAGTGAAACTGCTGGGATCATCCGGATGGAAGATCTCAGGAAGATCGACTGATCTGGATAACTTTATCAGACTGGAGATAAAGAGGGATTTTTGATGCAATGCCGCCAACGAGGCAATCCGGCTGTTTTGTTGCGATGGAGGGATAAATGACCCGATTTGTGAACCTTCGGAGCCTTTTCCGCTTCAGCCTGATACTTGCCATGATCCCCCTTGGCTGCTCTGGCCCTGGCACCATCTACCGGTTGAAGCCAGCGGCTGACCTCGTATGGCCCCGGCAGGCCGAGGGAGGTCCCAGGGTATTCTGGGTCAAGAGCATTACCGATTACCAGGATGCCGGGATCGGCAAGGGTTTCTGGAAGCGGGCCATGGAGCTTTTCACCGGTGCCGGAGAGGAACGAATTGTTCGTCCGCACGGTGTGTTGTTCGACGGTAATGAGCGCCTTTTTATCGCCGACCCAGGCAAGGGGGTTGTCCACTGCATGGATATCCGGAGTGGGCGCTATACATTAATCAGGGGGAAGGAGGGGGCGCCTTTGCAGAGCCCCATCGGTCTTGCCGAGGACGAAGCAGACAATCTCTATATTACCGATTCGTCCGGGGCTGCCGTTTACAGATACGACATCAAGAAGGAGACTTTGATGCCGTTCATGACAACCGGCCTGAAGAGGCCGACTGGGTTAGCATTCAGCGAGGTCAACAAGTTTCTTTACATTGTTGACACCACAGCCGGCCAGGTGGTGGCGGTGGATACAAACGGTAAAGAGCGGAAAAGGTTCGGCTCTTCGGGTGAAGGCGTGGAGCAGTTCAATCACCCCACGGACATAGCCGTTGATGACCTGGGACAGCTCTACATTACCGATGCCCTCAACTTCAAGATCAAGGTTTTCACTCCCGAGGGGGATGTTGTCAGCCGCTTCGGGACAGCAGGCGACGCCGTTGGGAACCTGTTCAAGCCGAAAGGTGTGGCTGTGGACAGCGGCATGCACATCTATGTCAGTGATGCCATGCTGGATGTGGTCCAGGTGTTCGACAACACCGGCCGCCTGCTCCTTTCATTTGGCGGAACCGGTACGGAAATCGGCCAATTCTGGATGCCGTCGGGACTGTACATCGACCGGCACAATTATATTTTCGTGGCTGACACCTACAATCGCAGAATACAGGTGTTCAGGTTTGTTTCAGGTGGGGAGCCCGGCCAGGATGCCGGGAAATGGCTCCATGATAAGAAGTGAAGGAAGAGTGATGAGTTGAGGCGTGTTG
>JBGQDJ010000179.1:0-5979 GCA_041495805.1 Geobacteraceae bacterium | reverse complement strand
AGAAGCGTCCAGTTCTGCTCCGGAATTTTGATCGAGAGGGTTTCGAGGAAGAGGAGGATGAGGATCAGTCCGGCTGTCAGAGTGAAGACTCTCAGGAGGATTTTGTTTTTTCCGGGAACCATTTTTTCCTCTTTAATGCCGGTAAGAGGCTTCAGGAAGAGTTCCGCCATTCTACAGGGAGAGGAGGTGTCGGCGCAGCCAGTTGAGGGCCATGAATGTGGCAACGGTTCTGATTTCCCCACGGGTTCCGGCAAAACGGTACATTTTCGCCTGACAGCCGGAGCTTGAGGCCAGGGCGATAAAGACCGTGCCGACCGGCTTCTCCGGTGTTGCTCCGGCGGGTCCGGCAATGCCGGTGATTGCAAGAGCGATATCGCTGCAGGATTGTTTACGCATTCCCCTGGCCATGGCCAGGGCGGCTTCGGAACTTACAGCCCCTTTATCGTCGAGGATTTGCGGGCTAACCCCCAGGAGACGTATCTTCGCGGTATTGGAGTAAGTGACAGCCCCTTCCAGGAAATAATCGGAACTGCCGGGGATGTCGGTGATCCTCTTGGCCACAAACCCTCCGGTGCAGGACTCAGCAAGAGAGAGGGTGATCCCTTTTTCGCGGAAGAGGGCCGCCACCACCGTATCCATGGTCTCTTCGTCCTCGGCGAAAATACGGCCCTGCAGTATCTCCCGTGCTTTCAGGCATGCATTGTCGAGAGCCAGGACGGTCTCCTGTTCATCATCCCCCTCGGCTCGGAGTTTCACCAGGATTTCCGGAAAAGCGACCTGGAAGGCGACCGTTACCTGTGAGCCATGTTCCGTAACTCCCCTTAACAGGGAATCCATCTCCGCCTCCGGCAGTCCGAAGACCTTCAAAATTTTGATGCGGATGAATTTTTCCTGGGTGCGACGTTCACTTATAAGGGGGATGACTGTTTCTCCCAGCATCCGCACCATTTCAGAAGGGACCCCCGGCAAAAATACGAATAGACAGCTGTTGAACTGGAAGTGAAAACCGCAGGCCGTTCCTGTGGGATTGGGAATCAGACCCGACTTTGCCGGGAGAAGCGCCTGTTTCTCATTGGCTGGATTAAGACTCCTCCCCCGCTTGGCAAGAAATTCCCTGAGGTGGGTCAGGGCCGTATCGTTCAGGGCCAGCCGGCGCTCTGACGCCTTTGCCGCGGCCCTGGCCGTTATGTCGTCGATAGTGGGGCCCAGTCCGCCGGTGGCTATGACCGCATCGCTTGAAGCTGCAAGGTCCCGGATCGCCTCGATGATGTCCTGTTCCACGTCGCCTACAGCCAGATGCCGCTGCACCTTCAGGCCGATGTCGTAAAGGCGGGCGGCTATGAATGGGGCGTTGGTGTCGATGATCTCGCCGAAAACAACTTCATCGCCTATGGAAAGCGTTGCTATTCTCATATGGTCCTCTGCAGCAGATGGAGCATCAGGCAGGCGTAAATCCCAGCCACAACATCGTCCAGTACGACACCGCAACCGTTTTTAAGCCGTCGGTCGATGATGTTGGCGGGGGGGACTTTGACGATATCGAAAAAACGGAACAGGAAGAAACCAAGGATTATCGCGGAGAGGGAGAGGGGCGCACCCGTCATTGTGACCAGATACCCGACCACCTCGTCGATCACGATCTTGCCGGAATCCTTTTCATCGAAAATCACTTCCGCCCGGCCCGAAACCCAGCAGGAAAAGATGGTCAGCGGAATGAGCAACAGCAGATACTGGGAAATCGGCAGTCTCGCCAGCAGAAGATAAAGTGGAATGGCGGCCAGGGTTCCGACGGTCCCCGAAGCTATCGGGCTGTATCCTGTCCCCCACCATGTTGAAAGAAGAATGACAAAGCGTCTCATCGGCAAATTATAGCATGTGAGGAGATAAAGGAAAGGATAATTGATCTATGTTCGCGATATGAGCGGCAGGTGATGAAAGAGGCGGTTATTCCCAGATAACCTTTACGATTTGAGACTTCCTGATTTCCTTGTCGGAAGTCAACAGTGGGACATCCAGAAAACGTGCGGTAGCAACAATAAGACGGTCGAACAGTTCATAAAAGTCGATTGTGTCGGCAACGGTCACGATATCGGGGGATAGGTCAATGATGCCGTAGTTTTCCGAGGCGTTTATGATGCGGATGGTTTCGGCGAGATCAATGGCAATCCGGTTCTTTTGAGAAAGGTACATGATTTCGACTAGGGAGAGCACGGAAAGATGAATGCGATGTTTGCCCTTTTCTGCTGCCGAAAGGATATTCCGGGCCTCTTTTCCAATGGCGCCTGATTTGGAGAAGTGACGAATAATTGTTACCGTGTCAGCAAGATAATCCATGCTCAAAGAACTTTCCCAAGAATGGATTCGGACGCTTTCATGCGAATCTCTTTCAATTCTCCTTCCAGATCAGTGATATTCTCAAACCCTTTTCCCTGCCAGATGCCGCACAGTTTGGCAATATTTTTCTTGCGCGGGGTAGCCTTGACACAGAGGAATTCAATGAAGTCTTTGACCTCCTGCAACTTGTCATCGGGCAACAGGTTGATGTCTTTGTGAATCTGGGCAATATGCAGCGCTTTGCTCGGCATGGTTCAGACCTCCTTGCAAATATCTTACATCACAACCAGCCAACCATCAAGAAAATTGGTGTGATTGATAAGGAGATTGTAAAAGGGACTGTCCGGCGTTATCACGAAGGATGACATGATAAACGCCGCCGGGGCAATGTATGCGTGGTTTACGAGGCATGTGAAAATGTTAGCGGAGAATGTTTAAATGTCAAACCAGACCCCCTTGGGGTCCCCTGCAAAGCCGGGCCGGTCTTGCATTTGTCAACTATCAGGCTATCGATCCTAAGCGAGGGGAGAAAGCGCCGGATGGCGTGAAACACTTGGTCACGCACCGCCTGCCGGTCTTCGGCGGCATGGAAGTATTCAAAATCAAGGCCGGTCTCGATCAGGTCGTATTTTAGATGGTCAAGGATTGGGGCAATCTGAAAGGGACGGGCCTTGGTGACACTGGTAAGAGTGAAGTACCTGGTTCCACTGGGGGAGAAATCGAAGTTGCCGCCCTCATCGAGAAAGACGTAGAGATAGGAACTCATTCCTTCCCCTCCACCAGGGCGAATTCATCGGTATTGAAGTGATTAAGACGATGTAAGAGACAATCGAAACTCATTTTCTCTCACTCCAGGGCTGATCCCCCTCCAACTTGCAAACCTGAACAGATTTGTTTCCATTGCTTGGAGGTGAGACACGGCCCTCAACCTCCCCGAGTTACGCCGGGAGTAACACCTCTGTAACGCAATTCATTGCGGGCGAGCCTTAGCATGCCTTCGACGTATTCAAACTGGCCTTTTTCAAACCAGATGCCGGTAATCCCCAACCTGAGTAGATATGCATTCCGATCGATTAGCTCTTCCTCTGTTTCCGGTGTTTGCTCGAAAGAGAAATGTTGGGGTATGACGATATCACCGACTTTTTGCTTTATTGCGCGGAATACCTGAACGGTTCTATCACTGTTCAGGCTGCGACCCAGAAACAGCAGGCTGCTGTTTTTATAGTAGTACTCAAGCAGCTTGGGGATGGGCAGGGCCATGTCTATGCCGCCATTACCGTAGGCTTGGTCGTATTGGTTCTTGCTGAGGATGCAGTTGCCCGGGGTTTTGATGTCGCCGTGCAGTTTGATAATCGACACGCGGTCGGTAGCCAGCACTGCTGCGAGGTGCTGCGTCACGCATTCGGCAATATCAGCTCTTCAACCCACGCACGATCTCGAAAGCAGCGGATATAACATTCCGCAGCTTTACTATATGCCGCATCCGGACTCATCATATCCCGCAAGTCGTTCTTTACATCGTCAATCGCCGGTATCCCATCTCTGATATATCTATCGCCACGCTCTATCATCATTTTGATTGTGTTATATAGACTTTCCCTGTCTTCATTAAACGTTGGGTAATCAAGGTTTAATAGCAACTTACTTTGCTCAACTCTCTCCTCGGCAGCAGGGTCGCCTACATAGCGCATACTCAACACTGGTCGCCCATCAGGTTGAAATTCGAGCAGACCTGTATCTGCCTCGGAACAGGGGTCTAGAATTATTGGTCGTTCTGCTCCCAAGCCAGCCAGATCAGTTGCCCGTGGGCTACCTGGTAGCAAAGGAAACTTGTTTCCCTTACCGCCAGTTTCGCCCAATACTGGATTCTCATTCAAGCGATTCGGCAGTTGACTGCTAAGTCGATAATTGATGGGATTGAACGCCAGAAACCAATACCAGTGTACAACATTGCCGATACCGTCCGTTACCTTTGCTTTGGGCCGGTAGTGTTCAACATCATTCAAGCACCCCGGATTTTTTGTTTCGGTATACCAGCATTTCCTATTGCTAGCATTTTCCAAATACTGTTTAACTGGACTCCAGTGAACGTTCCCCACGGCCGCTGATGTCGCCTTGTCCGCGTCGTTTTTCAACGGCATGGTCTGGTCAACGGCCTGGAGATTGTCACGAATACCCTGCGGGATAGAATCGATTACCGCATTGAGATCGATGTATCTCATACCTGCCCCTCTATCTCGCGAAACTTTTGTTCTTCAAATTCCTTATAAGCGGGGTCTCGGAACGAAATAGACAAGCCCAACATATCGAGTTGCTTGTTGATTTCTGTGAGCCTTACAGATTCCTCGTCGGTAAGTCGCTCTTGCTTATATGCGAGCCGTAAGCGCTCATCTAGAAGCAACTGGGTATTTTCGTCGAGGCTCGATGGTAAACCGAAATACTCACTCACCAAAATATTAGCAACACCCTGCCCACGCGGACCACGGACTGGTGAATCATAAATGAGTTGCCTACCTTCTTTTCGAGCAATAAATACTTGCTCCCTTGTAAGCCCAGATATCATTATCGGGTCGTGTGTTGCCATTATTGTGGTTGACGTGGTGCGTTGTTGTGATGTTAATGCCTGTTTAAGCAGATTATTATAGCGCCATGACCATGCCGGATTTAAATGAGTATCTGGCTCATCCAGTAGAACAAGACATTCAATATTTTTCGCAAGCGTCAGACCACCAACCACGCACACCAGCTGTTTTTCACCCTCGCTCATCGAATCAGGATGATAGCAGAATCTAGTCCCTCTTTGAACAACCTCAAAATCAGTTTTCAGAAGCATTTGTTTTGCTGTCAATGCTTGCAGCATACCATGAAGATTCGTTCCTCTTTTTTCCAAGATCGATCCGAGCCGTTGTAACTGATCAGTATCCATCCTAAAAGCTTGCGCCTCACAATCGTCACGTTTGTTAAACCGAGCGTATGGTTTATAGATTTCTTCTGCGACATTATTCAGACCGGCTAAAAATTCTCGTATGCCCCCTTCAGTGCCCCAAGTGACGGGATCGTCCTGATCGCGTACATAGCTTTGAGGTGGTTGAATTGTAAGTCGAATTCCATGCAACTCTTCAATTCCCAACTCCTGGAATAGTTCGTAATGTTGATGAGCTACCAAACCGAGCAATATCCATTCTGTTTGATTAATATCAGAAAACACGAACTGTCTTTCTAGATCCTCAGATTGTTTTTTCAACTTGGACAAATAACTTCGATCATATTTCTTGATAATATTCTCGACCCGTTTACAGGTGCCAGAGTAATAAGAAAAAACCTGGGAGGGGAATGGAGGCATTTGTTGGGGATTGCGTACCCGCCGATTGAACTGGGACTGATTCCATGTAATTCCATCGACGGTGAAAATGTATTTTCTATCGTAAAGTGTATATTTCGCTTCGACTTGCTTATTGTGCGCCACATAACGTATATGGAACTCAAATTCAAGAGGTTTACCGAAATACAGGCCGACAAAGATATGCAGTAAGGCTTCGATCAAATTCGATTTGCCGGTGCCGTTGTTACCGATGATTGTGATCGGTGTGTCGTCGGTATGGAATTCCAAGGTTGTATTGGTGAGATTTTTATATCCGGTAATGT
>JBGQDJ010000178.1:0-5982 GCA_041495805.1 Geobacteraceae bacterium | reverse complement strand
CGATTGTTTCCGAGGAGGATATGCTGGAAGCGGTTTTCTTCGGCCATGCGGCTGTCCAGCCGATACTTGCCGCCCAGGAAGAACTGCGCGAACTGGCCGGCGTCCCCAAGCGGGAGATTGCTCCTGTGCAGGTGGATGAGGATCTCAAGTCTCGTGTCAGGGAAATGGCCTTTGGCAAGATGAAGGAGGCGGTCAGGATTAAGGCAAAGGCGGAGCGCCACAACCGGATCGATGCCATTACCGACGAGGTTCTGTCGGCCCTTCTTGAAGTAGGAGCAGATCGTGCCAAGGAGATCAAGGGGTTTATCGGCGATTTCGAATACGAACTGGTGCGCGAACATATCCTGAAGGACGGCGAGCGGATAGATGGCCGCGACACAACGACCATCAGAACGATCACCACCGAGGTAGGGCTTCTCCCGCGCGCACATGGATCTGCGCTCTTTACCAGGGGGGAAACCCAGGCCCTGGTTGCCGCCACACTCGGCACTTCCATCGACGAGCAGCGGATAGATTCCCTTTACGGCGAAAACAGGAAACGTTTTCTTCTTCACTACAATTTTCCACCTTATTCCGTTGGTGAAACAAGCTTCCGTCTTGGTCCGGGACGACGTGAGATCGGTCATGGCATGCTGGCGGAGCGCGCCCTGGCGAGGGTGCTACCTAAACATGATGATTTCCCCTATACAATACGCATTGTCTCGGAAACCCTGGAAAGCAACGGTTCATCTTCAATGGCTACGGTCTGCGGTGGCGCGATGGCCATGATGGATGCCGGCATACCCATCACATCTCCTGTTGCCGGAATCGCCATGGGGCTGATCAAGGAAGGGGATGATGTGGCAATCCTTTCCGATATCCTCGGGGATGAGGACCACCTGGGTGACATGGACTTCAAGGTAGCGGGCACCGTGCAAGGGGTAACCGCTCTGCAGATGGATATCAAGATCTCCGGGGTTTCCAAGGAGATCATGCGCAAGGCCCTTGCCCAGGCACGAGAGGGACGTCTGCATATACTCGGCAGGATGGCTGAGACCATAAATGCAGCCCGTGGGGAACTTTCACCCTTTGCTCCACGTATCACCACCATCTATGTCAAGACCGATAAAATCCGTGACGTCATCGGCACAGGCGGCAAGAACATCCGCGGCATAACCGAATCGACCGGAGTTACCATTGATATCGATGATACCGGCAAGATCAATATCGCAAGTACTGATCAGGCTGCGTGCGAAAAGGCGATCAAGATGATCCGGGATCTGACCGCCGAGGCTGAGGAGGGGAAACTCTACATGGGGACCGTGAAGAAGATCATGGAATTCGGCGCCTTTGTGGAGATATTCCCAGGCACCGACGGTCTGGTGCATATTTCCGAGCTGGATAAAGAGCGTGTAAAGAATGTTACGGATATTCTGAATGAAGGGGACAAGGTGCTGGTGAAATGCATCGGCATTGACAAGCAAGGGAAAATTAAACTTTCCCGTAAAGAGGCACTTGGGGCTATACCTCCCGAACTATGATTTATTCTGCTTGATATTTCTTCATTAACGGGTAAAGTTTTTACATGATCAACAAGACTGTATTAAGCAACGGCATACGGATAATTTCCGAAAAGATTCCCCATTCCTATTCCGTCACCATAGGGATTTGGGTCACCAACGGCTCCCGCCACGAACGGCGGGAGTCGAACGGTGTTGCCCATTTTATTGAACACCTTCTTTTCAAGGGAACAAAGCGGCGCAGCGCCCTGGACATCTCCCGGGAGATCGATTCAGTGGGGGGTATTTTAAACGCCTTTACAAGCCGCGAGTTTGTCTGCTACTACGCCAAGGTGCTCGACGCGTTTCTGCCGAAGGCTGTTGACATCCTCTCCGACATATTCCTCGACTCTCAATTTAACCAGGAAGAAATTGAAAAAGAGCGGAAGGTTATACTCCAGGAAATCAACATGCAGGAGGATTCGCCCGATGATTTTATCCATGACCTTTTTTCCCAGAATCTCTGGCGGGGACACCCTCTCGGGATGCCGATAATCGGCAATGAGGAGAGCGTGGGCGGGCTAACCCGCGATTGCGTTATCGGCTACATGAATGAAACATACCGTGCGGGAGATATAATCATCGCCGCGGCAGGTAATGTTGACCACCAGGAACTCCTTCGGTTGTTCAGTGACATGTGTGACCGCATACCGGAAGGTTCGGTGAAGAAATCCAAGCGCGTACCCAGTTACAAAAAAACCATGAAAGTTGTGGAAAAGGATCTCGAACAGGTTCATCTGTGCTTAGGGGTGAAATCCTTGCCCCAGGACCATGAGCACCGTTACGCGGCCCATCTCATGAATACCATCCTGGGGGGAGGGATGAGTTCCCGTCTTTTCCAGGAAGTTCGCGAAAAAAAGGGTCTGGCCTACTCCATTTACTCGTATATGTCCGCTTATTCGGATACAGGCTCGCTCGCAGTCTATGCCGGAACCAGCCATGAGCGTCTGACTGAAGTTATCGACATAACACTGCGGGAATTCAAGAGGCTGAAAAACAAAACCGTTACCCGCATAGAACTCGATTCCGCCAAAGAGCAGTTGAAGGGGAATATGCTACTTTCCCTGGAAAGCAGTGACAACAGGATGTCCAAGCTTGCAAAGAACGAGATATATTTCGGTCGTTATCAATCAATCCATGAACTTATGGAAGGGTTCAACCGGGTTACAGCCAAATCTCTGCAAAGCCTATCACAACTCCTCTTTGACGACAGGTATTTTACGTTGGTGCTTATGGGTAAGAAAGAGGGCATCTCTGTCCCGGTGACCCAACTTACCCTGTGAAACCCTGTTGCAAATATCGTTCTCGTCGCATATTTCTTCCTCCAGAAAATCGTCATGGATAATATAAACGTAAGCATCAAGCGACTAAGGCCCGGAACAACAGTATTGCCCACCTACATGACCCCACATGCAGCAGGTATGGACCTATGTGCGCAAATGGAACACGATCTGATCTTACAACCGGGAGACAGGGCTTTAGTGCATACAGGGATTGCTATTGCACTCCCACACGGTTACGAGGCGCAGATTAGGCCTCGCAGCGGACTTGCCATAAAGCACGGGGTAACCCTGGTCAATTCTCCTGGAACCATAGACCCGGACTATCGTGGGGAGATCGGTGTTATTATTATCAACCATGGCAGCGAGCCCTTTACGATCAGAAACGGAGAGCGCATTGCGCAGATGGTTTTTGCTCCAATCGTCAGGGCGGTTCTGCGGGAGCTTGCCGAACTGGATGAAACTGTGAGGGGGGACGGCGGATTCGGCCATACCGGTAAATGAAGCAGGCTAAGGTATCCGTTCACTACGCTCACAGGTAACGGTAGAGAATATCTTACACTTTACCTCTACCTTTATTTTCGCCTGATTATTACGCAAGGAGCAATCAAATGAAAGATCCGCGAGTCAAAGAGCTGGCTGAGGTGCTGGTGAACTATTCCACCCGAGTAAAAAAGGGTGATGTGGTCCTTATAAGCGCTTCAGGGTTTGAAGCGGCCCCCCTTGTTCAAGAACTTTACATACTCTGCCTGGAAAGGGGAGCTGCCTATGTGGAGTACGAGTTCAACCTGCCCGAGATCAACCGGCACTTTTACAACAGGGCCACAAAGGGCCAACTAGCTTATTTCCCCGAGCACAAGCTCGAATTCATTAAAAAAGCCACGGTCTTTATCTCTATATCGGCAGGTGAGAACTCCATGGTGATGGCCCAGGCGAACCAGGCCAACATGATCTCCTGGTCAAAAATAATACGACCAATAATTGACGAGCGGGTCAAGCACACCCGCTGGGTAATTACACGCTATCCGACGCACGGCTCCGCACAGGAAGCCAAGATGAGCCTCGATGAATACGAGGATTACCTGTTTTCCGCATGCTGCATCGACTGGGCCGCTGAATCAAAAAAACAGGAAAAGCTGAAACGTCTCATGGATAAAGCCGACAGGGTCCGCATCACAGCTGATGATACGGATCTCTCCTTCAGCATTAAAGGGATGCCCGGCGTCAAGTGCGACGGCCGCTACAATATTCCCGACGGTGAAGTATTCACCGCACCGGTCAAGGATTCCGTTGAGGGTTATATAACCTATAACTGTCCCACAGTTTATCAGGGAAAAGAATTCAACGACATCCGGCTGGAATTCAGCAAGGGGAAAATTATCAAAGCTTCGGCAACGGGCATGGATGAAGCGCTTGTGAGTATACTCGACACTGATGAGGGGGCAAGATTTATCGGCGAATTTGCCATAGGCGTCAATCCCGGAATAACGGAACCTATGCGCAATATTCTATTTGACGAAAAGATATTCGGCTCCATACACTTTACACCCGGCCAGTGTTATGACGAATGTGACAACGGTAACCGCTCCTCCGTCCACTGGGACATGGTGAAAATACTGAAAAACGGCGGGGAGATCAGGTTTGATGATCAACCCATTCAGAAAAACGGGCTGTTTGTCCACAAGGACCTTCTTGCCCTGAACCCTTAAGAATAAATATCTATGCTCCTCCAGATCAATCCACAAAATCCGCAGCCCAGGCTGATTTCTCAGGTAGCCGAACTATTCAGGAATGGAGGTGTCGTCGCTTACCCAACGGATACGACATACGGCATCGGTTGCAGCATCTTCAGCAAGCGCGGCCTCGACCGGATATACCAACTCAAACAGCGGGAGAAGAAAAAACCCTTCTCCTTTATCTGTACAGATCTTTCTGAAGTGGCACGCTATGCAAAGGTGAGTAATTTCGCATTCAAGATACTGAAGCGGTATTTGCCCGGGCCCTATACGTTTGTCATGGATGCATCAAGTATAGTTCCCGACCTGTTAACGACGAAGCAGAAGACGGTCGGGATACGCATACCGGCAAACAGCATCTGCCTGGCCATAGTCAGGGAACTTGGGCATCCGATTGTTACAACCAGTGCCAACATATCCGGCGAAGATCCGATCGGCGACCCTTTCATAGTTGAATGTGAACTGGGGAAACAGCTTGATATGGTGATCGATGGCGGGGTTCTTTCTCCTGATGTGAGTTCTGTCATAAGTTTGATAGGAGATTTCACCGAAGTGCTCCGCAAGGGAGTCGGGGATGTAAACTGGTGCAAATAACAGGAATCTCCATCAATGCGTAAAAGAACGGTTAAAACGGGATTTAACCTGATCCTTGCGGGAGTGGTCTCGCTTATCCTGGCAACCTTTTACCATGTCCATGTCGCCCGGCTTCTCTTTCTTTCGCCGGGAGGTGAGACGATATTTGTTATACTTGGTTTCCTGCTGGGTGGCGCCGCCGCTTGTATCGGCATTCTGGTGGCTTTGGCCGGGATGCTGCTTGGATCAGCGAAAGACCAGGATGTGCGACTCTCATATACAGTTATTCTGCTGGCCTCGGCACTTGTTATATATTTTTTCCTTTCATACCTGTCAATAACCGGAACAGAGCCACCCATGCTTGAGCCCGGTGAGACGATTACAATCTGAAACTCCCAACTGCAGAGTCGCGATAACCATTCATTAGAAAATAACTGCAAACTATTTCCTCCAACTGTTACCTGAATATTTCGTCAGCATCGTAATAGTTCACTTCCATATAATCCTGTAAGCGATATAACATACCCTTTATGCTTGCAAAAATACCATTAATAGGTTAATAGAAGTTCCCTGTCATAAACATTGTATTAAATTGGTCCGGAACATATCCATGATACTGTTTTCCCTTGACAAATTACGCCCTGTCTATATACTAGATAGCTTTGAATCTGTTCCCGGATAAAAGCCTTGAAAATACGTGTTGATGATCTGAAGGACAAAGCAGTAGAACTTTCGAGCGAAGAGCCGCTGACGCTTTATTCAACTCTTATGGAGTTGCAGGAAGCTGGAGAGTGCAGTTTTCAGGCCCCATTGCGGATACATCTGACCGTTGCCAGGGAATATGATCATATAAGG
>JBGQDJ010000177.1:0-5988 GCA_041495805.1 Geobacteraceae bacterium | reverse complement strand
GAATACATCAAGATATCCTATGTCCTGGACTTGAACACCGAAGTGGAGATTTACCGCAATGTGTTCGGCAGTCATGTGGAGGATGCGTTTCTCCCCCGGGTGCTCCACAACTTCGCCAGGGTCATCATCTCATCACGGCTGAACACAAAATCAGAGGCAATGCAGGAATGGATCGACGACCCGGCAAGGTACAGTCTCTATTGCGATGAAAATCTACAGCTACTGAAGATGGAGATCTACACAGGTTACATACCCCCCTGGCTGAATGAAGAGGACCGGAAAAAACTGACAGCGAAGATTCGCAGCAAGATCATTGCCGAATCGGAAAACGAGGGGGACCAGGGATTTTCCGGACGCGACTCCATCAAGATCTTCAACGAATTTTACTCAACATATGCCCGCAAGGACAAGCTGATCAACATGGCTGACCTTAATACCTTCTGCACCACTGTGCATCCGGAGTTTTCCACATTGATTCCCGCCGGGTTCCTCGATTCACTGCTGCGCATGTACGACTACACGGTCCTCCAGGTGGTAAAGGAGTCGCTCTATTACTATAACGAGGAGCAGATTTCGAAGGAGATACAGAACTACATCTTCGCGGTCAGCTTCGAGCCAGGCGCATCTGTCATTTGCAGGTTCACCAAAGAGAAGCTGGAGATCAGCGAACCGTTTTTCGAAGCGATTGAATACCGTCTGCTGGGGGGAGGGGCTGAACAGGAAAAGCGGCTTTCCTTCCGCCGCGCCACGCAGAGGGAGTATACCGCGGAGACCCTGACCCAGGAGATCATGGCGGAAGGGAAGAAGATGTCGGAAACAAAGCTGTACAACGACCTCCATGGGCGCTATATACACAACCTGAAGGAAAAGGCGCTCGATCCCTTCCTGGAGAATGAAAACTTCCGCCGCGCCATCAAGGACTATAACCGGGATGCGTTCAAGACCTATGACAAGCGGATCAGAAGCGACGTCGCTTTCCTCATCAACAACCTCTGCAAGAAATTCAGCTACACCCAGAACGGCGCGAAAGACGTCTGCATATACGTAATAGACAACGACCTGGCGCGTAAATTCACGGCTTCGCCGCCTGAACCGCCGGTAGCTGCCGGGGAAGCGGATGACTCGGAAGCCGTCAAGGATTATCCCCTCTGATTCGTAGTGCAGGGCCGAGGACGCATAAGGAAAACGGGCAGACGAAAATACAGACGGCCCGCCTACAACTCCTCTTCCAGGAGCTGGAAGAATCTCTCCCTTGCCTGGCGTTCGACCCAGGGCTTGTGGCCGCAGTTTTCCAGGAGAATAAAGCGGAAATTCCCGATAACGGCGGAGAGTGGCTTTTCCACACCTTCGGCGGGATGGGAATCGTAATCGCCGTGGATAGCCACCACGGGGGATGCAATCTCCCTTCCCATCTCCAGGAGCTTTCCGCTCCTTCTCAGTTCCGTGGCTTCTCCCCAGACCCTTTTATAGATTTCAAGACTGACCTCGATCTCCGGAGGTTCCTGCGCAAGGGGATCATAGGCGTCCGTCTTGAAAAAGAGTTCGCCGAGCCGCGCAAACTCCGTATTTTCATTGCCGGTTGAACGGTTCCGTATGGTTTCCAGGAGCCTCATCACCTCGCCTCTCTCTTCTTCGGAGAGACGCGAAAGCCTGGTCTCATGAGTTCTCGCGGCGTATTTATCCTCAAAGCCGCCGCTGCTGACGAGTATTATCTTTTTGACCAGACGGGGGTGGCGGGCTGCAAATATGTAGCCGAGCCACGCCCCCCATGAATGGCCGACCAGGGTTACGGGAAGGTCGGCGCTCTCTTCCAGGAGCTCCTTCAGCTCTTCCACCTGTCCCGCAATCGAAGTTGCCGTCTGCAGCGGCTCCAGTACGCCGTGGCGCAACGCCAACTCGCGCGCCAGCGGCGCCATCCCGCCCGCCGTCCCCGGCCCGCCGTGAATGACCGCGACATCAAAGGGTGGGCTGCCATAGATTCGCAGATTATTTTTCATTTGAGTTTTCTCAGTGCATGCTGCTTGTTGTTCACATCGGCGCTCTTCTGCTTGATCGCACCAACACCTGGTTCGCTCATGATCAATTGCTACTCATAATGTGTCCACATCCGGATAACTTTTACCGTCTTGATATCATCCAAAATCTGATAAACCACTCTATGCTGGATATTGATTCTTCGGGAATATGCACCGTTCAGGTCGCCAAGAAGTTTTTCGTAGGGTGGAGGATTTTTGTAGGGATTTTCTTTGAGGATGTCGAGCAGGCGTTCGGCTTGGGGCTTAAGGCCGGAGTGTGCGATCTTTATTGCATCTTTTTGGGCCCGTTTGGTAAAAACCAACCGCCAGTTCACCATTCAAGCTCCTCATCGCACTCCTCTACAGGGCTCTTAATGCCATCCTGAATGGACTCGCGCATACCGGGTATGGATGTGAGGTACAATGTTTCCTGGATAGCACGCCAATCATCTTCTGAGATGAGGACTGCCGAGTTCCGCTTGCCCACAATCTGAACCGGGGCATGAGATTCCGCCACGTCATCGACGAGGCTATACAGGCATTTTCTTGCTTCCGTTGCTGAAAGTGTTGTCATTGTTATTCCTCCTTAACGTACGCTATATCGTACGTTACAACTAATTCTTTGTCAAGTTGTTTTCCAGCGAACAGTTAGCTCACCTGCCCCGTATCATTACACTAGCAGTAAAATATCACGGATCAATGCTGTAAGGTGAGAATTTAGCGTAATTATATTGACCAGTTATCTGAAATCCATTCAAATATGAAAAGCAGGAATTGCCGCTTTTAATTAGAAACAAAGCTGCCAATGCGGCCCGACCTGTCCGTGATATATCACGGATAAAAATTAAAAGCGTTATCAAGAAGTTGTTGTCTATTATTCATTCTGAAACCACAGTTCCTGCTTTCCCCCCAATCCTAGATGGCACCACGCAATCACTATTAGTTCGACCACTCTCTTTAAACGAAAAAGGCCGTCCCGTCAGCATCCTGCTGACGTAAACGGCCTTCGGCTTTTACCCCTGCTCCAGCGGCGCACCATGATGCACTCCTCCGGGAAAATCACATCTTTATCTGAACCTGTTAAATATCAGGTATTTTTTACCCTTTCCCCCGATAATAAGTCAGGTCAATTATTGTAATGGAATAAAAGAGGCGACACGATATTGTGCAGTTTTTTCAGCAAATTATTTACTTTTGCAGGAGGATGGGCCGAGTGATATACTCTTTTCATCGGCACTTGAAAAGGGGACCGATTTGTCGCCCTTGCCTCGTTCGCCATGGACGGGGACAGAAGCAGGATCATGGGGGTAGGATGCACCGGCTATTTCGAAAATCCGATCGACACGTTGACCATCGAGGAGAGAATGCATAATGCCCTGGGGGTTAATCGCGGATGATCCTTTTGGAAAAGGAAAACGGCGCCAAAGAAGCCGCTATGGGGGAGAGATCAATGAAGATTCTCATCGTCGATGATAATGCCAGTGACAGAAAACTTCTGCGGCTGATCTTCGAGAAATACGGTTATCACTCTATCATAGAGGCCGGAGACGGTCTGGAAGGGATCGACATGGCCAGGGCGATGGCGCCGGACATCATCGTTTCCGATGCCTTGATGCCGCGCATGGACGGGTTTCAGTTTCTCTGGACGATCAAAATGGATGAGGACCTAAGGAATATCCCCTTCTTATTCCACTCAGCGGTCTATACCGGCCTGAAGGAGGAAGAGCTCGCCTTACACCTCGGCGCGGAGGGGTTCATCACCAGGCCGAAAGAACCTGATGAGTTCTGGCGGGAAATGGCCCCTGTTCTGGAAGACATTGCCTCAGGCAGGAGAAAGCCGAAACATCCCCAACTCCTGGCGGAGGAAATGGAATACCTGAGGAAATACAGCGAGGTCGTGGCGAGGAAGCTGGAGGAAAAGGTGCGCGAGCTTGAGGAGACCCTTGCTCGCCGCAAGAAGGCGGAGGACGAACTTCTGAAACTATCGCTAGCCGTTGAGCAGAGTCCGGTTTCCATTATCATAACCGACCTGGACGGGAACATAGAATTCATTAACCCCAAATTCTGCGAGATAACAGGCTACTCCACTGAGGAGGTGATCGGCAGAAACCCGCGTATCCTGAAATCGGGCGAAACTCCCCCGGAGGAATACGAGAGGCTCTGGGCCGCCATCACAACCGGCAAGGTATGGCATGGTGAATTCCACAATAAAAGAAAGAACGGCAAACTCTTCTGGGAGTCGGCAACGATCTCGCCGGTGAAAAACCGGGAGGGTACGATATCCCATTATATGGCCATCAAGGAGGATATCACAGAAACCAAAAGACTGGAGGAACAACTCCTCCATTCCCAGAAGATGGAGGCGGTCGGCAGCCTTGCCGGCGGCATAGCCCACGACTTCAACAACATCCTGACGGCGATCATGGGATACAGCAGTATCCTGAAGATCAGAATGCCAAAGGGCGATCCGTTGTTGACCAATGTGATACAGATACAAGCAGCGGCGGAGCGGGCCGCGGGGCTTACCCGCTCCCTCCTCGCCTTCAGCAGGAAACAGCAGATCGATACAAAAGTCGTGGACCTGAACGCAGTTGTCAACGGCATTCGTAATATGCTCAGCAGGCTTATCAGGGAGGACATCGAGCTGAGAATCGTCCCCGCGGAGGAGGGATTGCCGGTCCTGGCCGATGTCGGACAGCTTGAGCAGGTGCTTCTCAACCTGACCACCAATGCCTGCGATGCCATGGCCATTGGCGGATCGATCACCATCACTACCGGAGTGGCGGAGCTGGAGGAAGAGCTGAGAGATGCCGAAGGGATCGTCGAGCCGGGGAGGTACGCCCTCCTCACCTTCGCAGATACCGGGGCGGGGATGGAAGAGGGTGTCAGGCAGCGTATGTTCGATCCATTTTTCACCACAAAGGAGGTTGGTAAAGGAACGGGACTCGGTCTTGCCATATGTTACGGCATCATAATGCAGCATGGAGGATATATAGAGTGCCGCTCCGAACCGGAAAAGGGGGCGGCCTTCCGGATATACCTGCCGCTAGTTGAGACGATAGCGAACCATATCGAGCCGTCGGAGACCTTACCCCTTACGTGGGGGAGCGAAACGATCCTCGTGGCGGAGGACGACCCGGGGACGATGGGCGTCACCACGGAGATCCTCACGGAGTTCGGCTACACCGTTATCCCGGCCGGAGATGGTGAGGAAGCGGTGGCTGTCTACAGGGATCATTGGCGGGAAATCGGCCTCTGCCTTCTCGATGTTGTCATGCCGAAAAAACGGGGCTGCCAGGTGTTCGAGGATTTGCGGAGGATCAATCCAGTCGTAAAGGTACTTTTCATGAGCGGGTATCAGGAGGATGTCAGCCTGCGGAATCATATAATCAGCAAGGGAAACTGCTTCATAGCCAAGCCGATGAGAGCGCATGAACTCCTGCAAAAGGTCCGGGAGGCGCTGGAGCGGTGAGGGGGCGATCATGAAACAGGAGGCTCCAGATGAAATATTTCCTGCATGATTTCAGCATGCGCGCAGCTCTTACAATCGTTTTGGTGCTCGGTCTGTTTCTGCAGCATCTGCCCGTTGCCATGGCGGACGAGCCCGATGCCGCACCGTCGGCGGGTCTGACGAAAGACGTGGCCGAAATGGACATCGAGGAACTGGTGAAGGTGAGAGTCTCCCCCTTCGACGTTTCCACCCATCTCGACAGCGGCTACCGCGCATCGAACTCCGTGTCCGGCTCCCGCTTCGACGCGCCCATCCGGGACCTCCCGTTCGCCATCCAGGCCTTCACCGAGTCGTTCATCAAGGACCAGAAGCCGGTTAACATCTTCGACATCGCGCGCTACTCGCCGGGCGTCACCTACCGCAGCAACGACTTCAACGAGGGGAACGCCAACCTCGCCATCCGCGGCTTCGCGGTCAGCGCCACCCCCGGCAACGTCCAGATCCTGCGCGATGGCTTCCACG
>JBGQDJ010000176.1:0-6028 GCA_041495805.1 Geobacteraceae bacterium | reverse complement strand
TGATTTACGTGATCGGCGACGTGGCGGGAGTAATCGAGGCCCCTGTTTACGCCATCCTCAACATGCAGAAGGAGATAGACAAGATCCCCATCCCCGGCGGCGCCAGGATCGAGCAGCTGGCGTCCCATCAGCCATTTAGCGAGGAGAAACCCGCGCTCAAGTGGGACGGCGAGTGGCACATAACCTACGAGGTATTCCGCGACCTGGGGCTTGCCTTCGCCGCGGTCATGGTCCTCATCTACATCCTCGTGGTGGCCTGGTTCAAGGACTTCACAACCCCTCTGGTGATCATGGCCCCGATACCACTCACCCTCATCGGCATCCTGCCGGGGCACGCCCTGGTGGGCGCTTTCTTCACCGCCACGAGCATGATCGGCTTCATCGCCCTGGCGGGGATCATAGTCAGGAACTCCATCATACTTATAGATTTCGCCGAACTGCGGCGGCGGGAGGGGATGGCGCTCGATGAGGCGATCATCGACGCCGGCGCGGTCCGCTTCCGTCCCATGCTCCTTACCGGGGCCGCGGTGGTGGTGGGGAGTTTCGTCATCGTTTTCGACCCTATCTTCCAGGGGCTCGCCCTGGCGATGATGTGCGGCGAGATTGCCTCCACAACTCTGTCGAGAATCACAATTCCGGTTCTCTATTATATGGTACAGGCGCGGAAAGAGAAGAGACAGGTGAAAGGTGAATTTGCTATACTGGAGAAAGGCGGAACGGAGTAACAATGTTTCGGTTAAGAAAGAAAACGGAAGAGACATTCATGGATAACAAGGCGGAAAAGGTCGCTGCTGAAGCAGAGGGGTATTACCGCTCCGGGAAAATGCACTGCGCCGAGGCGGTGCTGGCGGCCGTTATGCGCAATTGCATGCCGGAACCGGGAGAAGAATTGATTCGCTTGGCCGCCGGGTTCGGCGGCGGTTCAGGCGCCGGATGCATCTGCGGCGCGGTTGCCGGAGGGACGATGGCTTTCGGTCTGCTCTTCGCCGATGATCGGAATAGGGTGAAACGGCTGACAAAAGAGCTCCACCGGTGGTTCAAGGACGAATACGGCGCCACTTGCTGCAAGGTCATCATCAAGACCCACAAGAAGATCTGTTTTGAGCTGGCCGGGAAGGTGGCGGGGAAGGTAGTGGAAATGCTTGAGACACAGGGAGCTGAACACGCCCTGTGAGGGTAAAGGAGAAATAAATGTATATCGACAGAATGTTGCGCATGATCGCCGGGGGCTTTATCCTCCTCTCGCTGGCCCTGGCCCATTTTCATAATCCCAACTGGCTCTGGTTCACCGGCTTTGTGGGGCTCAACCTGTTCCAATCGGCATTTACCAACTGGTGCCCGATGATGACGATATTGGAGAAGCTGGGAGTGCCCAGGTTTCCGAGGGAATGTAGCGTTAAATGAAGTAATGCATACCGTGATATTTTCCCTCAACCGGCCCTCCCGGATATTTAGCTCTCTTCTCTCCTCAGAGTGAAGTAGAAGGTCGCTCCCCTGCCCGGTTCTCCCTCGGCCCAGACCCCTCCGCCGTGGCGTTTTATAATCCGCTCCACCGTGGCGAGGCCGATGCCGTTCCCCTTGAATTCGGCTGCTCCGGGGAGGCGGTGAAATGGAGTAAACAGCTTTTCCGCATCAGCCATGTCGAACCCCGGACCGTTGTCCCGGACAAAATAGACATTTCCCCCTTCCTGTTCCGTTTTGCCGAATTCGATGACCGCCTCCTCTTGTTTCCCGGTGTATTTGCAGGCATTGCCAAGAAGGTTTTCAAAAACAACCCTCATCAGGCTTGGGTCAGCGTATGCTATAATTCCCGCTTTAATGCGGAAATCGACACTCCTGCCGCGCACCCCCACCTTGAGATCGGACGCTATCTCAATCGCCAGTTCGGAGAGATCCACAGTATCCCGGCGCAACTCACTGTTGGTGAGACGGGAAAAATCCAGGAAGGTGCCGATTAAACGGTCCATGCGGAGAACGGCGTTGTACGCATCCTGGAGATATTCCCTGCACTGCGCATCGAGCCCGTCGCCGCAGACCTCCCTTATTACCTGGCAATAGCTGCCGACAACATTCAGGTGGTTGCGCAGGTCATGGGAGACCGTGTAGTTGAAGGCATCTTTCTCCCGATTGGCGATCTTTAGCTGTTCGTTGACCTCATTCAATTCATCCCGCGCCCTTAGAAGCTCGCGGTTTTTCTGAATGGCCGTTTCATAGGTGGAGAGAAGAAAATCTAGTATCTGTCTGCCGTCGGAATTGATCGAGAATATCTGTCCGGCAAAAGGTACGTCCATTGTTACCGGGTTATCGCCGCTCCGGCTCTGACCGTGGGTCTCCTGCATGCGCCTGATACGCAATATCAGGTAATCCTCGTCATAGGGCTTGGTGATGAAGTTGTCCGCGCGGCATGCCAGTCCCTTGATGACGTCATGGGCATCGGAAAGCGAGGTCAGCAGGATGACCGGTATCTCCCGAGTCTCCTCGTTTGCCTTGATCGCCCGGCATAATTCAAAACCGTCCATTTCCGGCATAATGACGTCGCTGATGACGAGAGAGGGTTTTCCCCTGGCAATCACGGCCAGAGCTTCTCTGCCGTTGGCCGCTGTCGAGACGTGAAAACCGTGCCTTTCCAGAATATGCCGTAACTGGGCCGCCTGGGTCGGGCTGTCCTCGACGATGAGGATCTCACCGTTCTCCACATCGATATTTTTCTTGTCCATGTATTTGCTCCTGTAGAGCTGCAACTCATTTTTCAATTCATGATCATTATTTCTCTATCGCGGAAAGCAGGGCAGCTATTCTCTCGGGCGGCAAGGTAAAGGTTGCCGCGTCGATTTTTGCGGCTTCGCCGGGCATGCCGTAAATAACAGAACTCGCCTGGTCCTGAATGATGGTGACGGCCCCTTTTTCTTTCATAAGGAGCAATTCATCAACTCCGTCCCTCCCCATGCCGGTGAGGAGCACGCCGATCGCACTGTTGCCGTATACGTTGGCGACAGAGCGGAAGAGGGCGGAAACAGCCGGGCGCAGGCCGTTTTCAGGGGCGCTGTCGCTAAGCTTGATCCGATCGCCCGTATCCGCAAGCAAATGAAATCCGTCCGGAGCCATGTAGACATGGCCCGGAATAAGCCTCTCACTTTGCGAGGCGATATGGACCTGCATGCCTGAAGTGAGGGTGAGCCATTCCGCAAAGCCGCGGATGAAGCCTGCCGCCATGTGCTGGACGATCAACACCGGCAGGGAGAACTCCTTCCCCAGACCGGACAGGATATCTTTGATTACCACCGGACCTCCGGTCGAGGCCCCGACGGCAACCACGCGGGGGGGTGTCGGCATCTTTATCCGCGCTGTTTCGGTTGTGGAGAATACAGGTTCCCCCTCTTTCGAAAGGGCCCAGCGTCTCACCAGCTTTATCTCCGACATGAGCTTGACTGTCCGAATCAGCGCATCGACTTCCCGCTCGTGCTCGGGATGACCGGCCCCTCTCGGTTTCGGCAAGGCAGCGACCGCGCCCGCTTCCATGGCGCGGAATGACGAAACGACCTCTGCCGTGTCGAGAACGCCGGAGAGGATGATGATGGGGGTCGGGTGTGTTTCCATGATCCGGCGCGTTGCAACGAGGCCATTCATCCGCGGCATGTCGATATCCATGGTAATGACATCGGGCGCAAGGCGTTCCGCCTCGATAATAGCCTCTATGCCGTTTTGCGCAGAGCCGACTACCGAGAGAACAGGATCGGCGCTGAACAACTGTTGCAGAAACATCCGCGTGCTGGCCGAATCATCGACGATCAAAACTTTTATCATATGAGCCTTTTTATCACATCCAGCAGGTTGCTCTGGTCAAAGCTGCTCTTGACAATATAGGCGTTTGCGCCCGCTTCGATGCCACGCTCACGGTCCTCGCGGGCATCGAGAGAAGTGACCAGGACCACCGGCAGGTCGGCAAATTCATGTGACGCGCGGATCCTTGAGGTCAGATCAAAACCGTTCATTCGGGGCATATCCACATCCGACACCACCAGGTCGATCTCTTCCATACGGATGAGCGCAAGCGCATCCAGCCCGTCAACGGCCGATAGTGTTTCATAACCGGCCGTCTCCAGGATATTTTTCAACAGAGTCCTGGCGGTAATCGAGTCTTCGACGATCAGGACCGACTTGCGGGCGGTTTCCGCATCTTCCCTTTCCCGGATAGCCCCGACCACGGTGGCGGCGCCCTTTACCGCGGATTTCAGCAGATCTCCGGTATGGAGTATCGGCACCACTTTCCCAGTGCCGAGCACCGTTGCCCCGGCAACGTTACGGACCCGGGTGAGTTGGCTCCCCAGGCTTTTAACCAGGATCTCCTCTTCGCCGAGAACCTCATCCACGCCGAAGGCAATCCGCTTCCCTTCATTTTCAAGGACCAGGAGATGAACAAAGTCCGGCTCTTTCCCTTTCTTCTCCTGCCGAGGCAACTCCAGGAGATCGGCGAGCCGGACAAAGGAGAGGACCGCCCCCGTCAGTTCGACGGTTTCCCTGTTTTCCACGCTCTTGACGGCGCTTCGGGCGATTCTGGCTACTCTTTCCACCCGGGGAGCGGGGAAGATGAAGGGCTGTTCCCCCACCCGGACGATAACCCCCCGGAAAGTCGCCAGGGTGAGCGGGAGAAGCAGCCTGAAGGTTGTCCCTGCCCGGGGGTCGGTCGTCACCGTCACGGTCCCGCCAAGTTTTACCGCCTTTTCCCGAACGATGGCAAGGCCCAGGCCTCTCCCCGAGATGTCGTCTATCATGGGGTGGGTGGAAAAACCCGAGGTGAAGATGAACGCCAGCTGTTCATCTTTTTCCAACCGCTCCGCTTCGTCACGGGTTAGCAGGCCACACTTTGCGGCCATCTCCGGCAAACGTGCAATATCGATCCCGGCGCCGTCGTCGTTAATGCAGATTTCCATCCGGTGGGAATCGATGAGCGTGGCGGTCACGCTGATTTTTCCGCGCGTCGGCTTTCCCTTCAGCTTCCGTTCTTCGGGGTTTTCGATGCCGTGATCGACGCAGTTTCTTATCAGGTGGATGAGAGGGTCTTTTATCTCTTCCAGAATACGTTTGTCGCATTCGACGGCCCCGCCTGCCACAACCAGTTCCGCTTCCTTGCCGCGGGCCCGGGCCAGATCCCGGGCCACCTTCGGCAGAGGTTCAAAGATGGTCGCAATGGGAAGCATCAACGCCCCCTTCATTTCATCCAGAAGGGTATCCACCATGCCGTCGAGGGTGTGCCGGTCGTTTGCGGCGGTTTTTGCCACTCCCTGCATCTTGTTTCCCAGTTTTTTTATACAGGCATGGTTACAGTCGAAAAAATCCAGGAGCTTTTCGAGGCGACCGGCATCCTTGCCTGCGAAAGCCGGTCCCGCTGGAGATTGCCTGGCCTTGCGCATGCCGCGCAGGAGCGGCCGTAATTTTCTCCACTCCTTTTCCCACAATGCCATATCGGAGCTTAATTCAGCGAGTTCCGCGGCGCGCTGTGCAGCGGCGAGCTTGACAGTGAGGAGTTCTTCCGCCTGGTTAAAGAGAGATTCAAGCTTTTCGGTGGAGACTCTGACGGTATCCGGCGAAGCCCCCTGTAAACGTGCGGCAGATCCTGCTTCATCGTCAGCTCTCTGTCCTGGTGCGGCGTTTTGCAGACCTGTGTATGCCTCTGCGGCCGCTTTGCCAACAAATTCATGACTCTTCGCCTCGGACCCGTCGTCTCTCTCCTCGTTGTCAGGTGGCGGGAAACCGCTTGCCACCTTACCCAGGATTAAGACAAGCTTCCTTACAGCGGCATTGGCGGTAGCGTCACGGCCGGCTTCCAGTAGAGGGAGGAGTCTGTCGACAGTGTCTACCGCCTGATGGAGGAGATCGAACAGCGCCGGTGAAGGGATGCACGTCCTCCGCTTGAAAGCGGCTAAAACCCCCTCCAGCGCGTGGCTGAGCGACTCGATCCCGGCCATGTTCACGGCGCGGGCCGCTCCCTTCAGGCTGTGGGCTTCCCGGAAAATCGCCTCGATGATCG
>JBGQDJ010000175.1:0-6084 GCA_041495805.1 Geobacteraceae bacterium | reverse complement strand
GAATGGCTGAGCAATCGTTTCCCATACTATGCCAATTAAAAACCTGCGGCAAACCGCTGTATGGGCCGGTTAAGTATTGCCCCTACTGTGGTTTTATGAACCCGGTTGTGGAAGAGGTTTCCGAAAAGGTTGAGACCGGACAAGTTGCGGAAGAAAGCGCCGTAACGCCCACCAATACAGAAAAGACATCGCAGGAGCAACCGTCTATTTCAGAGCCGGAAATCGAAAAGAAGTCGGCCAAGAAACCGGAACAGGTTGCGCAACCTGGTGATAAAACTCCAGACAAGAAATCCGAAGAAAACAAAGTTCCTCAAGAAGAAAAAGCCCCGGAAAAGAAGGAAGAAGCACCAAAAACTGAAAAAAAGCCGCATATTGCTGTTCCTCCCCAGCCCGAACCCAAACCGGACCCTAAGCCCGGCAACCTGAAATGGGCCGTGATAGCTGTTGTCCTGGCCCTGGCCGTTGCCGGGTACTTTTTTGTCCACAAGAATGGGAAAGGTCCGGCTGACACATCCGTTTCCCCGCAATCGCCGGAGGCAACGACATCTACAAACGGTCCCCGTGACTCCGCCAGAATCCTTGCTCAAGATGCGCTGAGGAAAGGGACTGATTTGTCCGTCACAATAAGTAAGATACCCAAACTGGAGAAGGTGCTGGAAGCCGCCCGTAACCTGGGGGAGATATCTCCCCGTTACCAGGACCAGATAACATCCGCGGAATCTACGGTCAAAGCTGCCACAGATGACCGCGACAAGAGCCTTCTGGCGTATATCGGCAAAGTCACCGAACTGGGCCGCTATACTCCCGGAGATGTATCTTACGCCATGGGTGTAGTAAAAAAAGAGGATCGCTCACCTCGGGAAAAGATTGTTGTTGAACTTTTGGATGCCAATGTGAAAAGCGAACGCGATTCCGGTTCCGATCCGAAAAAAGTGCTTAGAGACTTTACCGGCAGGTTCATGGATTTTGTTGAATAGAATAATGTATTGAATACGATGCTTAAAAGGGGGGAATTGTCATGAAACGTTCGTTGTTGAGAATAGTTGCATTACTTCTAATGGTAACTCTCATTGCAGGCTGTGCAACTACAGACTCCGGTAGGACCAAGGCGCAGGGGGCAGGTTTTGGAGCATTGTTATTAGGAACAGTGGGTGGGATTGTTGGAGCCGTTTTAGGTGGGGAAAAAGGAGCCGCAATTGGTGCTGCTGCGGGCGTTGCATTGGGTGCTGCAGCTGGTTATGCCGTTGGGAGCTGTGTCGCAAGCCGTAAGGAGAAATACGCAAATGAAGAAGACAGACTTGATGGCGAGACTAATGTTGTAACCGGATACAACAATGACCTGCAAGCGTGTAACCAGAAGGTGGATAGCCAGATCAAAGAACTGGAGCTACAGGTTGCTGATATTAAGTCCCAGTACGATGATGGGAAAATCAGTTTGGTCGCCCTTGAAAATAAACAGAAGGAAATCAATTCGATGGTCCAGAAGAACGAAAAACTAAAAAACGACATGGACAATGAGGTTGTCGCCCTGAACGATTATCGGGAAAGTATCGCGCAAACGCAGGATCAGACAAAAGTGGCAAAACTCGGAGACGAAATAGACACCCTGAAGAAAAACATAACCGCGCTTGATGACGGAAACAAACAAATGGCACAACTGGTTTCATCTCTTACCGTGAGGAGATAGCGAGCACGGTAAAGTAGTTTCTTTATTTTCTTAATGTTTCAGACGATTTTGTTGAATGATGTGCTGGTAATCAATGGAGGATGTGGTTGTCATGAAAAGCCGAATCTTGCAGTATGTAGCCTTGATACTCATGGTATGCATGGTTTCAGGATGTGCAACTATGAATGATTCCACCCGAACTAAGGCAGAGGGAACCGGGTTTGGAGCCCTGCTCGGAGCTGCCGCGGGCGCCGGCATTGGAGCCCTTGCAGGGGGGGGAGATGGGGCTTTAATAGGGGCGGCGGCTGGCGCGGCATTGGGTGGCGCCGGCGGATATGCGGCGGGTAGTTATGTTGCTGAGCGTAAACAGGAATACGCCAATGAAGAAGACCGGCTTGATGGTGAGATCAATGTTGTCGTAAAACTGAATATCTAGTTGAAAAGTTATAACCAACAAACAGCGAAACGAATCAAGAAATTAAAACATGAAATTGCTGCCATCAAGTCTCGCTACAAGGCAGGTTCAGCCCGGCAAAGCAATCTGGAAAAGAAACAGGAGGAGATCAATGCGCTGATACAAGATGCCGACAACCGTAAAGAAGGATTGAAAAAGGAACTGGTTGCCCTGAATGAATACCGACAAAGCATTGCTCAGTCGCAAGACCGGGTGAAAGTGGCAAAACTCGGTCGGGAAATCGACGCTCTGAGGAAGGGCATAGCCGCGCTTGATACATCCAGCCAGCAGATGGCTAAACTGTCTTCATCGCTCATCGTGAGGAAATAACATGTACAGGGAACTCATGCTTTGTATTATCTTGTCTGCAGCCATAACCGGTTGCGCCACTTCCAACGATCCAAGGAAGGGCGGTTTTTTTGGGGGGGTTGCCGGACTCAATTCAGGCGCCTATGACGCTCGGGTCCAACAACGACAGGATGAACTGAATCGGCAGAGAAATGTCAGTGAGGAACTGAAACAGGAATCCCGCTCACTTGATAGCGAAGCCCAGCAAAAGGAAAGTGAACTGGCCGCTGAACGGCAACGCCTTAACGAAATGGAGAAGAACCTCTCCTCCCTGCAGGCGGATGTTGACCGATTGAAAGCCAAATCTGACAAGCAAAAGGGTGAAATCTCGAAGCTAAAAAAGAAAATTAAAGATGCAAGACAGAAACTGAGTGCCCAACAGACCGCGTTAGACGAATTAGACCGCGCCGGGGGCGCTGCTTCGGACCCCGATCGTTACCGGGTCCTTGAACAGGAGCGGAATAGTCTTGCCGAGTTGTACAAGAAGCTTCTTGAATATTCTAAAGCCCTTTCCAATGCCGCGAAATAATATTTTCATTTATCCGGGAGCATTGCCATTTCTGTCGCTGATTGCAATTTTCTTTATAATGTCCGCTCCGGCGCCGGTACTTGCGGCTCCTCCCGTAGATGAAATATACACGATAATGGTCTTGAAGGCATTGCGGCTGCCGTCACGTGACTCACTTGCAACTCTGAACGACAAACATCTGGGAAAACGGCTGCTGGCAATCGATCCCTATGCGCGCTATGTCCCTCCCGCCTCTTCCTCAAAAGAATCCTCACACTCTTTGCGACTGGGGGTTGAGGTTTTTGCCAACAAATCCCGCTTGTGGATCCAGCCGGTCCCAGGGGGGCCCGCTGACCGCGCGGGGCTTCCCGAATTTGCTGTATTACTGGCCATCAACGGTGTGAAAGTCCAAGGTTCTACCCTTGACCGGATTTCAGCCCTGCTCGATAAGGCAGTGCAAAAGGAGCAGGTGATCATCACTGTTTCCGCCACTCCCGGTGCAAAGGGAAAAGAGTACAAAGTCAGGCCCGCTCAATATAAATCACCATCGATCACATGGCGACGCACGGGCAATGATATTGTTTTGCGCATCATCGAATTTGAAGCCCATTATAGCGCCCCCGCCCTTTCCGCCAGGTTTGCGACGCTTGTCCGCCCCGGAACCCGAGTCGTTCTCGACTTGCGCGGCTGTTCAGGCGGCGATTTATACGAGGCGCTGGAGATCGCCGGTATGTTTGTTCCAGCCGGGCTCCCGCTTGCCAGCACATATGATCGTACAGGAGTAGTTAATACATACCGGTCGCCCGCCGGTCAAAAGCTGAAGTGTCCCGACTGGATTATTATTGACAACCGAAGCGCAAGCGCCGCGGAAATTCTTGCAGGAATTCTCCAGTACCATCACCTTACCAGAGTGGTGGGAGAGCGAAGTTACGGCAAATGTCTGTCGCAGACTCTATTCCCCCTCTCGGACGGAGGAGGTCTATGGCTGACCACCCTCGATGTCCGCTTCCCCGATAACAGGTCGTGCGCTGGAAGCGGAATCAAACCGGATATCCCTTTCCCGGACATTTCGGTGACCAGGCAAGCCGAGATCATAGGGGAAATGGCCAAAAGGAGTCTAAAATCAAAATGATCTGTTGCTTTGCCGGTTATTTCAAACAAACGGAACCAGCCTGATGACTATAGGATCGGAGGAGACGACATGAAAAAACGGGTAGCATTCATTTTGCTGGCAATATTGTTGGTGGGGGTTCAATTGACATTTACGGCATGCGATTCTGCGCAAAGCCGGGCGAAAAAAATCGTTTCTTTGCGGTCTGAACGTAAACAGATGCTCGACAGGCTTTACCAGGAATATGGCGGTTCGGAACTGTCCCAGTCCATTAATTCAAACCTGCAAAAGGAAAAGTGTTCAGGAAATGCCCCGGATAACCAGATTGTTCAGGGTCTCGCGAACTTAGCACAGGGCGCGGACAGGTCGGTTTTTGAGCAGAGTATCCGGACTGTCGGCGGTGGTGAAAATCTGGTTACACTGACGGATAAGGCGAAACAATTTTTTTCACGCGGCGATGTCCTGAAGAAGGCCAGACGAGTCTGCGAAATCGACCTTGAGCTCCAGGAGCTTGAGAGCAAGGGAAATTAGAAGGGCGCAACAAACATGGCTGAATCTCAGGATACCTTTGCCAAGACATGTGGTGCATGCGGGCGGCCCTTGGCCGGTCCCGTCAACTTTTGTCCCTATTGCGGATCTAAGATATCCCTTGGTGATGAAAAGCGAGTTACTTTTGAGCCGCATGACAGTGAAATTGAGCCTCCCCAAACGAGTACTTTTAACATAACCGCTAGTTCCGGCCCGAATGGGCGCATATCTCCCGAAAGTTCAGCAGTTGGAAAGGGATCTAGCCTCACTGTAACGGTTATTCCAGATGCGGGCTATCGAATCGGGACAATCAGCATCGATGGTAAACCCCTTGACCCCGTACCTTCCTATACGTTTGAAACCATAGACGCCAATCACTCAATTGAAGCTTCATTTAGCCGCCTCACCTTCACCATCATCTATCGAAAAGACGGCAAAGAGCATGATAGGTTCAGTGTTGAATACGGCTCCGGGAAAATCATCCCTATTATCACGCCTGACGGTTATCAGCTGAAAGATGTTCTTTTTGACGGTCTATCCCAGGGGATAATGGATTACTGTCGCTTTGAAGGCGTCACGTCGAATCATGTTGTTGAAGCCCTATTCGAGAAGTTGCCACGTATCATCGATGATGGCAAAGAGGAGAAAAAAGAAGACGGGAAAAGATCCGTTGGAAAGGGTACTTGGGTAACCGTTATTGGAGTGGTAGTGCTTCTGCTCGCGGTGGTCGCTTTCTACTTCTTCGGGAAACCCAAGCAAGCGGAGGTCGAAGTCGTTTCAACCCCCGGCGGTGCTGAAGTCATGCTTGACGGCAAGCTGGCAGGAAAAACACCGCTCGTGCTGAAAGGTATTGCTGTGGGGAGGCATGCTCTGGAGTTCTCGAAGAAAGGACGCAGGCAGACTCTCTTGGAAATTGAGTTGACGGCAGGGAGAAATCCCGACATTAAGGCTGATTTGCCGAAGCAGGAACCCCCCAAATTACCGACAATTCCTCCCCCCACTTCGCCACCCGAGGTCAAACCAGTAACCCCACCGGCTAAACCTGAAGACAAGCCCATAGAGAAGCCCATAGAAACGCCCATAGAAGCGAGGATAGAGGAAGCTATCGATCTTTATGACAACCAGCAGTATGCGGAGGCAGCCGGAAAATTAAAGGCGATTCTTGAAGTGGTTCCGAATAATGCGCTGGCGAAATTTTATCTGAAGAGGAGCCTGGATGCCGGGAAGTAAGGGAATGAAATGCGACTAAGCAGGAATACTTTGTCAATTTGCTTGATGCTCCTTCATTTCGCGGCATTATGTGCATATGCGGAGAGCATGTCATTTACCAAGGAGTATATCTACCAGGCCAGCGAGCAGGACAGCAAGGTAACTTGCAGAAATAATGCGCTGACACAGGTAAAACGCCTCCTGCTGGAAGAGATCGGTACGTATATCGAAGGCCGCACGGAAGTCAAGAACATGCAACT
>JBGQDJ010000174.1:0-6087 GCA_041495805.1 Geobacteraceae bacterium | reverse complement strand
GATCGACTACCACTGGCATTACGCGTCGGCCCTGCTTGCAGTCCCGCCGAAACTTCCCAGCCGACGCGATCTGGTACGAATGGACCTGCTGGAAGAACCATTTGTCCTTGCCCCCAGCGCCAGGCTGGCAAGGTTCAACTATGAAATATCAGAGATCCTCCAGGCCGGGGAAATCGACCTGAGACAATTCGCAGGGCATTTCAGAGCGACAGGTTCTTACGCGGTAATTTACCCGCGAGGGAACAAGATAATCAGCGAATCCCTCGACGAACCGCTCTACAATTTTCTTGGCAGTCTTGACGGCGTTTCATCTCCGCGCCGGATCGCCGCAACCCTCAATATCCCCCCCGAAGAAGCACGCTCCCTGCTTGAATTATTTGCCTCGGAAGGAATAATCCACCGTTATCAGATTCCGCCAAATGGCGGTTAGTGTATAAAATATTATACAGCAAGCTTTTTTATATTGATTTTTATTTTTCTTTTTATTAGAATCAGTTAGTCATGCTCCGGCTCTTTCCGATGCGTACTAAATACCCTGTGATGTATACTTTTTTTGTACTTTTGGACCTTATATCCAAGTCTTTTGCATTAATATATTCAGGAGAAACAAAATGTCGTTAATTGCCCGCTTCATTCCGATTGTCCTTCTGATCCTGTCGTTTTCGAGCTTTGCTGCCGCAGAGCAGGGAATGGCGATTGACCCCGCCACCTGTCTCGGCTGTCACTCGGACAAGATTTCGGCCCCCGAATTCGCCGCCTCAGTTCACGGCAAGAATGGATGTACAAGTTGCCATGTGGAAATCACCGATCTTGCCATGCATATGAAGGGTGAGGTGAAAGTCGAAAAAGTACATTGCGACAGATGCCACAAGAGAGAGACCGCCGAGCATTATCTCAGCGTACACACAGCCAAAGGTGTCATGTGCGCCGATTGCCATACGGATATTCACACCCACAAGCCCTGGAAAAACGACAAAAAGGTTGTTGTCGCAAAGTGCGTCCAGTGCCACGACAAGCAGTCGGTCTATAGAAATTCCATCCACGGCAAGGCGGTTGCGGCCGGCAATCAGGATTCAGCCGCCTGCAACGACTGCCATAACCTCCATGAAATCAAACCGCTTGGCGATCCCAAGTCACATCAGAACAGGGAATTCCATACAAAAGTCTGCCTGAAGTGCCATGCTGACGAAAAAATGATGAGGCGCAACAAGGTTCTTGCCGTTGCTGTCAAGTCTTATATGGAAAGCTATCATGGTAAAAACTACCGCCTCGGCTTCCCGGAAAAGGTAGCCGGATGCGCCGACTGCCATACCGCCCATGAAGTACTTCCGGCAAGTGACCCGAAATCGAGCGTAAATCCGGACAACATTGTCAAGACCTGCAGTAAGTGCCACAGCAAAGCCACTCCTCTCTTTACTGCTTACTATGCCCACGGCGAACACAGTGACCGGGAAAAATATCCGATCCTCTTTTATACCTTTATCTTCATGACCGGCCTCCTCTTCTTCGTATTCGCCGTCTTCTGGGTCCATACACTCCTCTGGATGTTCAGGGGCTTCGTGGAAAACCGGGAAAAGGACGCGGCCCTGGACGAGGGTCAAGCCCATCACGTCATTCCCGATGGCCACAAGCAGTACCGACGTTTTAACCGTTTGCATATATTCCTCCATTTCATCGTCATCACTAGTTTCCTGGGGCTCTCCCTTACCGGCCTCCCTCTCAAATTCAACGACCAGGAGTGGGCGAAGTTGCTCATGACCTTCTTCGGCGGATCCGCCAATGCGGGGTTGATCCACCGCTGGTGCGCGGTTGCCACCTTCTTTTACTTCTTCGCCGCGATCGGCATGAGCATCCATTTCCTTTTCTTCAGGAAAAACGTTCCGGGCAACTGGCTGCAGCGGCTGTTCAGTCCTGACTCGCTCTGCCCGAATCTGCGGGACATCGAGGATATAACCGGAATGGTGCGCTGGTTCCTCTTCAAGGGTCCGAAACCCTCCTTCGAACGCTGGACCTACTGGGAAAAATTCGACTTCTTCGGTGTATTCTGGGGTATGTTCATCATCGGCGGCTCCGGCCTGATGCTCTGGTTCCCACAGTTCTTCGGCATGTTCCTTCCCGGCTGGATGTTCAACGTTGCGACCATCCTCCATTCCGATGAGGCCCTGCTTGCCACCGGATTTATCTTCACGGTCCATTTCTTCAACACCCATGGCCGTCCGGAGAAGTTCCCCATGGACTTCGTCATTTTTAACGGGCAGCTTTCCAAGCACGAGTTCATTGAAGAGCGTGGCGACCAATGGAAGCGCTATGAGAAGCTGGGAATAACGGAAACGTTCCGTATGAACAAGACAAGCGGTGTGCTTTATGACTTCCTGTTCAAGGGCTTCGGTTTCTCCGCGCTGATTATCGGCATAGCCCTGACAGTTTTAATGATCTACGCCCTGGTTGCCGGGTCGTATTAATACTGTTATTTATCCGGAAAAAGGCCTGCGTTTCGCGGGCCTTTTTTTATGCGAATAACAGATTTCCATTCAACGGGGATGACTTTCGGGTCGTCAATAAGCTACAATAATATCTATGCAAACCGCCCTCTACGTACATTTCCCCTTCTGCGTCAGGAAGTGCCTATACTGCGACTTCAACTCCCGGGCCGGATCGGAGATTCCACAGGCTGCATACATAGACGCCCTCGTACGAGAGATGGAGTTGCGCTGCGACACCCTGCCGGAGGAAACCTACGCTTCTACTCTCTATCTTGGCGGCGGCACTCCTTCGCTTTTGGAGCCGGCTCTTGTGGAAAGAATAATCAATGCCGCCAGCCGCTTATTTAGTCTGAAGCCGACAGCGGAAATAACCATCGAGGCAAATCCGGGCACCGTCAACAGGGAGAGGCTGGCCGACTACAGGTCAGCCGGTGTAAACCGCCTTTCTCTTGGTATTCAGTCATTTTCAGAGGATATGCTTGCCTGTCTCGGGAGGGTACATACCGTCCATGATGGGCTCTCGTCTTTCGCCGCGGCAAGGACGGCCGGATTTGCCAACATCGGCATCGACCTGATCCATTCGCTGCCGGGGCAGACTCTTGAGATGTGGCGAGCAGAACTTGACCGCGCCGTTGACCTCCGTCCTGAACATATCTCCGCCTATGGACTGACCATTGAGGCCGGCACACCCTTCCACGCCATGGAACGGTCAGGAGAACTTGCCCTCCCTGATGAAGAAACAGCGGCCGAGATGTTCGAGAACACCTCCGAACAACTCGGCGAAGCCGGTTTTGAACATTACGAGATATCCAATTTCAGCCTTCCCGGTTTCCGTTCGAGACACAATCAGGTCTATTGGCAAAGGGGCAATTATCTCGGCTTCGGTGCGGGAGCGCACTCTTTTCTCTCGTCCCCTCCTTTCGGCAGCAGATGGAAAAACCCGGATACTCCTGAAAGCTATATGCAATCCATCGCATATGATGTTGCTCCGGAAGAGGAACAATCGATCCTGACTGAACAGGAGGCCATGTCGGAAAGTTTATTCCTCGGCCTCAGAATGATGGAAGGGGTGGACGGGAAAAGTTTCCGCCTTGAATTCGGCAGGCCACTGGAAGAGGTGTATCCCGAAGAAATGCGGGCGCTTCTGAGCGAAGGCCTGCTGGAGTGGCAAAAGGGGCATCTCAGGCTTACCTGTAGGGGATTTATTCTGGCGAATCAGGTCTTTATCCGATTTGTCTGATCACCTGCCGAGAAGAAGACCCAATGGGCACGATTACGGCCGCTTTTCTTGAAACCCCTTGACAAACTGGGGGGAGTGACATTAAGTTAGTAACATCAATTAGCACTCGAAAATAGGGAGTGCTAATACTTTTTGAGGGTGATATGCAGGAACATCTGACCGAACGAAGCCGTCAAATCCTTGAAGCTATTATCGAGGATTACATAATCACCGCGGAACCGATCGGCAGCCGGACCATTACCCGCAAGCATGGCCTGTCGCTGTCGCCGGCAACTGTCCGCAATGTAATGTCGGACCTGGAAGAAATGGGCTTTCTCGTCTCGCCCCATACTTCCGCGGGTCGTGTCCCAACCGACAAGGCCTACCGTTTTTATGTTGACTCGCTCGTGGGACACAACCGAATTGCAAGGGAAGAGCGGGAGGAGATCCGCAAGCGCTGCAGCCTGACCGGCAAGGACGTGGGAGAGGTGCTGAAGGAAACGAGCCGGATGCTCTCTTCCGTTTCACACTATATGGGAATTGTGATGGGGCCCCGTTTCACCGCAAATGTCTTCCGCCATATCGAGTTTGTTAAACTCTCGGGGAAAAGGATCCTTGCAATCCTCGTTTCCCAGAGCGGGTCAGTCCAGAACAAGATAATCGAAACGGACGAGGAACTGCAAGCCGCCGATCTGACCGGGATGGCCAACTATCTCAACGACATCCTCAAGGGCCTTACCATCACCCAGGTCAAAAACAAGATCCTGGAAGAGATGCAGGAGGAAAAGATCAGATATGACGCCCTGCTTGCCCGGGCGCTTGAACTTTCCCGACAGACCCTGGAAGAGACCGATGTCGAAGTGTTCATTGAAGGTCAGGCCAATATCCTGGATCAGCCGGAGTTTGCCGACGTGGCGAAGATGAAGGAGATAATCCGGGCATTTGAAGAAAAGGGGCAACTGCTGGCACTCCTTGAACGATGCATGGCCGCGGAAGGTGTGCAGATTTTTATCGGTGCGGAGTCGCACCTGAACAGGATGTCGGGTATGAGCCTGGTAACGGCTACCTATGTGACCGGAAAAAACACCCTCGGGATACTGGGGGTCATAGGCCCCACACGCATGGGTTACGCCAAGATCATTCCAATCGTGGATTACACGGCAAAGCAGGTGAGCAGGCTTCTGGAATTGTGATGTAGAACCTGTGCAAAGCCTATTATCATGGCATCTGCATCAGTTATACAAGGAGAGGATCATCCATGGAAAACAAAAAGAACGGCGGTCACAAAACCGCGGAAAATCATATAGATGATACGGAGCGGGAAAACCTCGCGGTCGCGGAAATGGGGAGCGATGAACTGCCCCCCGATGAAAGGATAATGGAACTGGAAAATGCCCTCTCCGCCAAGGAAGACGAGGCCAGGAACAATTGGGACAAGTTTGTGCGGGAACGGGCAGACCTTGAAAATTACCGCAAACGTGTGCAAAGGGAAAAGGAAGAGATCCTCAAATACGGTAACGAGAGCCTGCTTTTAGAGCTTCTGCCGGTTATCGACAGTATGGAGCGGGCGCTCTCCCATGCATCCGAAGAACCTCACGTAGCGGTTATCGAGGGGATACGGCTCACCTATGCAATGCTCCTCTCCACTCTGAAAAAGTTCGGGGTAATCCCCATTGAGACTTCAAGCGGGTGCGCCTTCGACCCTGCCTTTCACCAGGCCATGCATCAGGTGGAGACTACCGAGTTCCCCCCCAATACCGTGGTCGAGGAACTGCAGAAGGGTTACCTGATCAATGATCGTCTGCTCAGGGCCGCGATGGTTTCGGTGGCCTTTGCCCCCTCCAGTGACCAGTGACCAGCGACCAACGACCAGTCACTTTTTTTCATACGTCCCCTTGTTTTTCTCAGGGGGAGTGATTAGCTTTTAAAAAAGATGGATTTTCAAAGGAGGATTAATCAATATGGGTAAAGTCATAGGCATAGATCTGGGCACCACAAACTCCTGCGTGGCCGTAATGGAGGGGGGGGAGCCCATTGTCATAGCAAATGCAGAGGGGAGCCGCACCACACCATCCATGGTGGCGTTCACCGAAAGCGGCGAAGTCCTTGTCGGACAGCAGGCCAAACGTCAGGCCGTCACAAATCCGGAGAGCACACTGTTCGCCATCAAGCGTCTCATCGGTCGCAAGTTCGATACCGATGTGGTGAAGAGGGACATTGCCATCTCCCCCTTCAAGATAGTCAGGGCTGACAATGGCGACGCTTGGGTGGATGTGCGTGGGAAGAAATATGCGCCGCCTGAAATCTCCGCATCCGTTTTGCAGAAGATGAAAAAGACCGCCGAGGATTACCTGGGGGAGACGGTTACCGATGCGGTGATCACCG
>JBGQDJ010000173.1:0-6088 GCA_041495805.1 Geobacteraceae bacterium | reverse complement strand
GTAACAAACTCTGCATTGAAATTGACCTGGAAAAACCGACTCCATCGGCATCCGGCAAAACCTCTGTTGTAGCCAGCACGCGGGGAAATACCGTCACCACCGCCATGGTTGACGGCAAGCCGGTCACTATCGGCCTTAACGCCTATATCAAGCCATGAAGAAAACAGCTAAAGACGAACTTCGCCCGGAATATGATTTCGCCGCCATGAAGGGAGATGTCAGGGGGAAATATTCGGAACGATACAAAGAGGGGTCCAACCTTGTTCTGCTTGAAGACGATGTGGCCGCCGTGTTCCACAATGACAGAGAGGTCAATGACGCCCTTCGGACATTGATCCGGATCGCCCGGACCAAAGCGAAGAACGCCGCCTGATATCACCCTTTGCACAGCGTGAAGTATCTATGAAGTGTCCTAAGTGTCTCAACGAAATGAAGTATTCCAAATCTCCTGACCCGATTTGTTTCCCTGCTACCCCTTCTAATCAGTTACGGAGACTGCACATGTATTCATATGGGGAAAGGATGGGCACCCCTTCGTACAACTGCAACCCTTTCAGGTGCTTATCACCGGAAACGATGCAGGCGGCACGGCCCTTAAGGGCGCATTCGAGGAACTTGTCGTCGGCCGGGTCAGCTTCAATAATGTGCAGGTCGTTGTCAATAACAACGAAGTCGATCCCTTGCCTGGACTTGAAGAGTTCGAGCAGTTCCCGCAGCTCGGGTTCCCCTGCCAGACCGAAGCGGGAGAGGACCTCCAGGTACTCGGCAAGGATTTCCGCACAAATGCAGAGAGTAACGCTGCCATTCTTCCACAGGTCGACGATTTGCCGCGGTGTCCCTTTCGGGTTGAGGAAGGAGGAGACGAAGACGTTGGTATCGATGACGATCTTCAACGGGAGGACCGTGTCTCCCGGATAATCCGGTCAACGTCCTTGGCGCTTACCCCGCTTTTCTGCGCCTTGGCGCCTATCCGCTCCCAAAGGTCGTCCACAACCTGCGAAAGGTCGCCTTTCCGGATATAGTTATCGATCAATTCTCGCATCTTTTCGCTGGCCGTCTTCCCTTCCATGCGGGAAACACGCTGGAACCTTTCCTTGGTCTCCTCGTCAATGCGAATCACCATTTGCTTAGTCATGGTTCACCTCGTATATTTTGTATATACATACTATACACACTAAGGCAAAGGTGGTCAATATGAAAGCCGACGCTGGATTTCATCGTGATTTTAGCGACTTTTCATCCTTAATAATTCATCCTTTATCCTTGCCTTTTCATCCTGCTTTAATTTCAATAAGTTATACTGCAAAAATCAACAAATCAACTGCGTCCTGCCAGCCCGCCAGCCCCGCCATATTTCGAGCGGCTGGGCTTTGCAAGGGTGTTCGTAGCAGGCCGAGTGGACCCTTTATCGCCCGATAAAGGACTCAATCCACCTATCAGTTTTGCCTTGATAAAAGTCCCCAAGGTGCTAATATACACCTCATGAAAATACGAGATGTTATTGACCTCATCGAGCATGACGGCTGGTTTATGGTCGTCATGCGCGGCAGACACCGGCAGTACAAGCATCCGGCAAAACCGGGCCGCGTTACGATCGCCGGTCATTTAAACGACGACCTGGCTCCAGGAACGCTCAACAGCATTCTGAAACAGGCGCAATTAAAAGGAGAGAAATAACCATGTATCGCTTCCTCGTCGTAATAGAAAAAGCCGATGGCAACTTTTCCGCCTATTCTCCGGATCTCCCCGGTTGCGTAGCGACCGGAGCTACACGCAAGGAAGTTGAAAAAAGCATGCACGAGGCCATACAACTGCACGTGCAGGGGCTTCTTGAAGACCATCAGGATATTCCAGAATCCAGCTCGTTTGCCGAGTATATGGCGGTCGCGTAGAGTGTCCGTTCTTCTCAACGCAAACAATATCTTTTGGTAAATTCCTAGTAGCTTACTGCGGGGTAGTTCATTTTACCGCTTGTTACCAATTCTCTTAAACTCTTTCGCTCTCAATAACAAGGGGTTAAAGCATGATGCTTTAACCCCTTAATTTGTGGCCTTGCCCCACATAATCGACTTGAATATAAATAACAATATGCTAATATGTTTTTTACCTTCATTCAACTGATCACATTTCTTTCAAATTGTTATTTAATGCATTACGTCAGCTTTGCTATTCCAGATTGATGGGGATTTCCAATGGTAAACAGATTTTTCCGCCGGGTAAATATCAATCACAGAATCGAGGCAATAGCGCAGGATGGCAAATTCTTATGCAGGCTGGAAAATATAAGTCTGGGCGGAGTATTTATAAAGACAACTAAATGCATATTACCGGGGGATCAAATCGAGATCAATATCCCTTTACGAAATGATTTTACTATAAACAATTTTACCGCAAAGTTGATCGCCATAAGAAGCGAGGAGAGAGGAACTGCTTTCAGATTCGAGGAGCTTGACCCGAAAAACTTCTGGACTTTGCAGTCGTTCATATCAGCAGCGAATTAGTTTTTCTTTTTTTCTTCAACTTTTCGTTTCTTATCTCCAATATCGGCCATGACTTTCACATAGCATTCAGGGCATATGCCATGACTGAACATTGCTTCCGAATGCTTCGTAATATATTGCTCCAGTTGCTGCCAGCTTTCCACGTCATCCCGGATTCTCTTGCAGTACATACAGATGGGAATAATCCCTTCCAGATGTTTCACCTTGGCCTGGGCTTCCCTTAGCTGGGTTTCCGTTCGTCTTTTCTCTTCCAGCGCTTCCACCATGGAATTGAACGCCCTCGAAAAATCACCCATGAAATCTACGCGCTGGCTGTAATCGCCCGCTGCGATCTGCATCGTCTGCCAGGTAAGGTGTAAAAGGCTTGCCTGAAGCGCCTTGAACGGCGATACAAGCAGATTATAGGGGAGCGAAGAGACTTCGAGGTTCCCTTGCGCAAGAGCGTGTATAAAATCACTCATATCATTAAACGAGGCGACAAGACGATTCACCGTATCGCGTAACTCTTTCAGCGCAGGGCCGAGGTCGTCACCTGTTTCAACGGCCTCACCCTTTTCACCGCGAAGAATGCGCGTAAGCTGCTCATTTAGCGCCTGCATCTCTATCTGATATTTTTCGTCCGGCATTCTCAGACCTTATTCTTTTGCAGTTACCTTGAATCGGCAAGTTCGTTCACCTGACGCCCAGCAATCAATCTCGCGGGCATCAAACACTCTTCCTGTGTATGCCTCAAGTACCCCGGCAATAAATCTTTCATCATATTCGCATACGGTTTCATCGGCAAATGGAAGCCCGGAGCAATCCAGGTCCTCGGCAACGGTCAGGATGAACTCCATTTTCCCGAAATCGGTCTTCTCCACCCTCCGCAAGCCTCAGAAAGTTTGTTACTATAAAATAAATCTTATAAATGATCCATCGAAATCTTGACAAGGTGCCAATCAACGGGTACACCTATCAATAAACATCCTGTAACGAAGTGCAGTTTCTCATTTGTACAAGGTGTAACCTGCCTCTAACAATAACATTATATAGCACATGCAGTTTTGAGCAATCGCTTTGACAGCTTATCGTCGATCTCTCCAGGTAACATCCTCACCTACCCCGCTGCATTGCGTTCATCTCAAATTTATTCGTTTTGAATCGACTTGAACTTCTGATTATTTCAATCAGGACTTTCTTCAGCAAACCGGTGCATATGACTTGATGTCATTCCGGGGAGGGCATATGAAACCACACTCCGCAAAAAGAAGCATGAAAATTCTGATCCATCTGGGCAGTTATCTGCTTTGCGAGGCTTTGGGGAGGCTTCTAGACAACGAATCAGAGGGTTATCAGGTATTTGCTGCCAATGCTGCCGACAAAACCGGGAATTTTATTCCTGACAAAATCCTTGTCGATGCCTTCACTATCAGCCAATGCATGGCAATGCACTGGCCCGACGCAAAGATCATACTGATCGATACCGGCCTGGATGAAGAAGTTATCATCAACCTTCTTCTTTCCTATCGACTGGATGGAGTGATAAAGACAGACACGGACCTACCCCTCTTCAAAAAAGCATTGGACTCCATAGATGCAGGTCAAGTCTGGATTGACAACAGCAGGATCAAGGCGCTGCTCAAACATTCCGAATCACTTGTGAATACACAGCCGGACACCAACCTGAGCAAAAAAGAGCGTGAGATTGTCATCCTCATATCTCAGGGCCGCAAAAACAGGGAAATCGCCGAGGGGCTCTGCATCAGCGAACAGACCGTGAAGTCACACATAGGCCGTATCTTCAGAAAGACGAATGTCAACAGCCGTTCACAACTCGTTCCTCTTGCCCTTAAACTGAAACTCCCTGATACATATTGATATAGAGCTTGTCGTTATTTATAGACAAGCTCTTACACGGGCAGTTGCCATTCTCTCCACCTCCCCTCCCCAGCACCTTGCTTCGCATTTCAACTCGGCCTTCGGCCTTGGCCGGAAAGGGTCGCTCACCTATTATCCTCACTGTAACAAATAACATGCCTGAGTTATCGTTCTTCAAAGCACGGAGAAGGTATTAACTCTTTAGTATTAATAGTATTTCCATATTGGGTTAGCTCCATAGTTCACAAAATAAAAGCCGTTAGTATGATTGATTTCATCTCATTAATTGCTAAAAGTAACTGATAAGTTTCTCCGCCACTTCACTCAGAATAAGTTCTCTGCAAATCAATTCTTATCACCGGGCGGGTTAACAACAGAAGGAGATAACATGAAAGTTGCTCTCATCGGCGCCGAACTTGAAGAAAATCTTGGCCTCCGTTATATGGCTTCCGCGCTGGAACAGAGCGGCCACATGGCATTCATCATTCCCTTTAACGAGGCGGCGGACATTCCGGCTGTGATCAGGCAGGTTATGGATACAGCTCCCGACATCGCCGGCCTTTCCATGGTCTTTACCGGCCGAGCGCGGGAATTCTGCCGTCTGGCCGGGGCACTGCGCGACAGCGGTTTTGCCGGTCACCTGACCGCCGGCGGTCATTTTGCGGCCCTGAACTGCCAAAAGCTTATGGTCGAATACTCCGAGTTCGACTCGATTGCCCTGGGTGAGGGGGAAGAGTTGATCTGCGAACTGGCCGAACATCTCGATGATATTTCCGGTGTGGCCGGATTTTGCCGCCGGGGTGCAGACGGAGCCATAACCGTCAATCCATCCAAAGGCAACCCGGAAGACCTGGATGCGCTGCCGTTTCCACGCCGCGACTCATTTCACGAATATTACGGCAAGCCGATTGCCAGTATCCTGTCCTCACGGGGCTGCTGGCGAAGCTGCGCGTTTTGCAGCATAGACGCCTGGTACCGTAGCGGCGGAGGGCAAAAGTTCAGGATACGCAGCGTTCCCAATATAGTCGCCGAGATGAAGGAATTGTATCACTGTCATGGGGTGAGGATATTCAATTTCCAGGACGATAATTTCTTCCTCCCCGATCCTGTGAAAGCTCTTGCCCGATTCACCGAACTGCGGGACTCGCTTTGGGCCGAAGGGGTGAAGGAAATCGCCATCGCCGTCAAGGCAAGACCGGACAGCATCAACAGGGAAGTCATGGGTGTTCTGGACGATCTGGGGATATTCCGGGTCTTTCTGGGGGTGGAAAATGCATCGGAGCAGGCACTGAAAAACCTCAACCGCAAGAGCAGCCTGGTAGAGATCGAAAACGCGCTCAAGATCCTCAACGACTTCGATGTGCACATAGCCTACAACCTCCTGATGTTCGAACCTGACACCGTTATGGATGACATTCTCATCAACCTCCGCTTCATGGAGCGGCACATCGACAACCCGTTCAACTTCTGTCGGGCGGAAGCCTATGCGGCAACCGGACTGGAAAAAAAGCTCAAGAAAGACGGCATACTGACCGGCGACTATTTCGGGTTTGATTACCGTATCAAGGACCAGCAGGTGGAGAGATTCCACAAAATCGCCAACTACGCCTTCTTCGATCGCAACTTCAATGACTACGGGTTGCACTATTTCAACATGGAAGTCGATTTTTCCTTTCAGCTCCTGCGCCGTTTTCATCCGGAACTTCTCAGCCAGGAACTGCGTAGCGAAG
>JBGQDJ010000172.1:0-6108 GCA_041495805.1 Geobacteraceae bacterium | reverse complement strand
GACGGCCGCTACGGCGAGAACCCCAACAGGCTCCAGCACTATTACCAGTTCCAGGTAATCATGAAGCCCTCCCCCATGAACATCCTTGACCTCTACCTCGACTCCCTCAGAGCGTTCGGAATTAACCCCGGCCAGCACGATATCCGTTTCGTTGAAGATGACTGGGAATCGCCGACCCTGGGCGCATGGGGACTGGGTTGGGAAGTCTGGCTCGATGGAATGGAGATCACCCAGTTCACATATTTTCAGCAGGCGGGGGGGATCGACCTTAAGCCGGTTTCCGCCGAGATCACTTACGGCTGCGAGAGAATCGCCATGTACCTGCAGGGTGTGGACAATGTCTACGATCTGGAATGGGTGAACGGGATCAGGTATGGCGACATCCATCACGAGAGCGAGGTGGAATTTTCCACCTACAACTTCGAAGAGGCGGATGTGGAAATGCTCCTGGCCCTCTTCGGGATGTATGAGAAGGAGTGTGTGCGCCTCGCGGAAAAGGGGCTTGTCCTTCCCGCCTATGATTATGTGATGAAATGTTCCCACACCTTCAATCTGTTGGATGCGCGCGGCGCTATCTCGGTGACGGAGCGCGCCTCCTACATTGGCAGGGTGCGCAACGTGGCCAGACTCTGCGCCGAGGGTTACATGCAGATGCGCGAGCGGCTAGGCTTCCCGCTTTTGAAAGGAGGCCGCTGATGTCCAAGGAACTATTTCTCGAGATAGGCACGGAAGAGATCCCGGCCGGCTTCATCCCGAAGGCGATGGCGGAGATGGAAGCCCTGATCCGGAAAGAACTGAATGCTGCGCACATCGCTTTTGGTGAAGTAAAAACAGTGGCCACTCCCCGGCGTTTGGCCCTTGTAGTCCATGATGTTTCCGTGGAGCAGCCGACGCAGCATCTGAAAACCTTGGGACCGGCAAGAAATGTCGCCTTTGACGCCGAGGGAAAGCCCACTAAGGCGGCGGAAGGCTTTGCCCGCGCCCAGGGCGTTGACGTCTCTTCCCTGACGGTTGAGGAGACGGAAAAAGGTCCATATGTGATGGCTGAAAAAAAGGTGATCGGCCGTCCCACTGCCGAGCTTCTCGTTGAAATCCTGCCACGCCTCATCAACAGCATTCCTTTCAGGAAATCGATGCGCTGGGGGGATATGGATGTCCGTTTCGCCCGGCCGATACATTGGATCGTCGCCCTGTTCAACGGCATTGTGGTCCCTTTCACCTTCGGCAATATCGAAAGCGGGAGCGTCTCCCGCGGGCACCGCTTCATGGCCGACTCTACTTTCCCTGTGCGCGATTTCGCACACTACGTGGAAGAGTGTGAAAGGCACTTCGTGATACCCGATCCGGAACAGCGCAAGGACATCATCCTCGGGGAGATCGAGCGGCTGGCAATAGCCGCCGGTGGTAGCGTACTTCCGGACCCGGAGCTCATTGAGCAGGTCGCCTTTCTTGTGGAATACCCCAGCGCAGTCTGCGGCACCTTCTCTCCCGACTTTCTGACCGTTCCAAAAGAGGTCCTGATAACCTCCATGCGGAGTCACCAGCGCTACTTCTCTCTCGTTGACGAAAAAGGCCGGCTTCTCCCGGCCTTCATAACCATCAACAATACGCTGGCCGAGGACCCTTCCGTGGTGGTCAAGGGGAACGAGCGGGTCCTCAGGGCGCGCCTCTCCGATGCGCGTTTCTTCTTTGACGAGGACAAAAAGGTCCCCTTGCAAAACCGGGTGGAGAGCCTGAAGAGCGTCCTTTACCAGGCAAAGCTCGGCACCTCCCATGAGAAGATGGAACGATTCCGGAAACTCGCGGAGGGGCTGGCCGAACAGCTAAGGCCGGAATTGAAGGATAAGGTTTCCCGCGCCGCATATCTCTGCAAGGCAGACCTGGTTACCGGTATGGTCGGCGAATTCCCGGAGGTGCAGGGTGTGATGGGGCGCGAATATGCCCTTCTTGATGGAGAAGAGCCGGAGGTGGCCATAGCCATTTACGAGCATTACCTGCCGACCCAGGCAGGTGGCGATCTCCCCGGCTCGGATTGCGGTGCGATTGTCTCCATTGCCGACAAGCTCGACACCATATGCGGCTGCTTCGGGGTCGGGCTCATCCCCACGGGTGCGGCTGATCCTTATGCCCTTCGCCGCTCCGCCATCGGCATCATCAACATTATCCTCGAAAAGGGTTATCCCTTGTCGCTCGGTGCCCTCGTTGATGAATCGCTCACCCTTCTGGCCCCGAAACTTACCAGGCCGAAACCGGAAGTCAAAGCTGATGTAACGGATTTTTTCCGCGGCCGGTTTGTCAATCTCATGGCCGGGCGATTTCCAGGCGACGCGGTCGATGCAGTCGTGGCGATATCCTTTGATAACCTTGTGGAATCCGCCGCAAAGATAGCCGCGCTTGCGGAATTCAAGTCCCGTCCTGATTTTGAGCAATTAGCGGTTGCTTTCAAGCGTGTCAGCAATATAATCAAGGGAGTTGTATCCGGCGAGGTAGTTAAAGAGTATTTCCAGGAACCGATCGAATTGGAACTCCACGATAAAACCGAATCAGTCGGCAGGAAGGCCCGGGAAAGGCTGGCTGCGGGTAGATATCTGGATGCATTGACCGAGATTTCGAACCTGAGGGAGCCGGTGGACAGATTTTTCAATGATGTGATGGTTATGACGGATGATGAAAAATTGCGAAACAACCGTCTTGCCCTGTTGTGTTCCATATCAAGGATATTCAGAAATATTGCTGATTTTTCCAGAATTTCAACTTGAATAAAACGATCAAGGAGGATTGTAATGGCTGCTAAGTACGTCTACTTCTTTGGCAACGGCAAGGCGGATGGGAATGCAGAGATGAAGAATCTCCTGGGGGGTAAAGGGGCCAACCTGGCTGAGATGACCAGCATCGGGCTGCCGGTCCCTTGCGGGTTCACCATCACCACAGAGGTCTGTACCGAGTTCTACAAAAATAACCGGAATTATCCGGCGGAGCTCTCCGCAGAGGTAGAGGCTAACCTGCGCCAGGTTGAGGAACTCATGGGGAAACGGTTCGGCGATCCGGAAAACCCCCTGCTCGTATCGGTCCGCTCCGGTGCTCGGGCCTCCATGCCGGGGATGATGGACACCATCCTCAACCTGGGTCTCAATGATGTTACCGTGCAGGGGATCATCAAACAGAGCAAGGACGAGCGTTTTGCCTACGACGCCTACCGTCGTTTCGTGCAGATGTATTCGGACGTGGTTATGGGGATGGACAAGGATATCCTTGAACACCTTCTGGAACACAAAAAGGAGTCAAATGGCGTCCGACTGGATACCGACCTGACCGCTGAAGACTGGAAGGATCTGGTGGGTAAATTCAAGGCGGAGATAAAAAGACACCTGGCCAAGGATTTCCCGGAAGACCCCCAGGAACAGTTGTGGGGCGCCATAGGCGCCGTATTCGGCTCGTGGATGAATCAGCGTGCCATAACCTACCGCAGGCTGAATAACATACCAGCCGACTGGGGGACCGCAGTTAACGTCCAGGCCATGGTGTTCGGCAATATGGGTGACGACTGCGCCACCGGCGTCGCCTTTACCCGCGACCCTTCCACCGGTGAAAACTACTTCTATGGAGAGTACCTGGTCAATGCACAGGGTGAAGATGTGGTGGCTGGTATCCGCACTCCCCAGCCGATCAACAACGCCAAGGGATGCGACAAGAACCTTCCCCCCATGGAAGAAGTGATGCCCGAGTGCTACTCGCAGCTTGTCAATATCCGCGATATCCTCGAGAAACACTATAAGGATATGCAGGATATTGAGTTCACCATCGAGACGGGGAAGCTCTTCATGCTCCAGACAAGGAACGGCAAGCGGACAGCCTGTGCCGCCATCAAGATCGCCGTGGATATGGTTGCGGAGGGTCTGATCGACGAAAAAACCGCTGTACTGAGGGTTGCACCTAGCCAGCTGGACCAGCTCCTGCACCCCTCACTTGATCCGAAGGCACCCAAGAAAAAGATAGCCAAGGGACTTCCCGCCTCTCCGGGCGCGGCCAGCGGCCAGGTGGTTTTTACCGCCGATGAGGCCGAAGCCGCCGCAAAGCTCGGGCTTAAAGTGATTCTTGTGCGGGTGGAGACCTCACCGGAAGATATCCATGGCATGCACGCCGCCCAGGGGATACTCACCGCCCGTGGCGGCATGACCTCCCATGCCGCGGTAGTGGCCCGCGGAATGGGTAAATGCTGCGTTGCAGGATGTGGCGACATCACCGTGAACTACCGCGCCGAGTCCTTTACCGCAAAGGGAGGTGTGGTCGTCAAAAAGGGGGACGTGATAACGCTCGACGGCTCCGCGGGCGAGGTGATGCTCGGTCAGGTGCCGACCGTGCCGCCGCAGTTGACGGGAGATTTCGGCACACTGATGGGCTGGGTGGACAGGTTCAGAAGGCTCAAGGTCCGCACCAACGCCGACACCCCGCACGACTCCAAGGTGGCGCGCGAATTCGGAGCCGAAGGGATCGGTCTCTGCCGCACTGAACATATGTTCTTTGATGCGGACCGTATTGCGGCTGTTCGGGAGATGATCCTCGCTGAAGACCTGGAGGGAAGAAAGCTCGCCCTCGCCAAGATCCTGCCGATGCAGAAGGGTGACTTTATCGGCATCTTCCGTGAGATGAAGGGGCTTCCGGTCACCATTCGCCTCCTCGATCCGCCGCTTCACGAATTCCTTCCCCAGGAGGAAAAGGATATCGAGGCGATAGCCGCAACCTTGGGGGTTGCAGTTCAGGCATTGAAGAACAAGGTGGAGTTTCTCCATGAGTTCAATCCGATGCTCGGTCATCGAGGCTGCCGCCTCGGCCTTACTTACCCGGAAATATATGATTTGCAGGTGCAGGCAATAATGGAGGCGGCCTGTGAACTGAACAGGGATGAAGGGTTCAAAATCGTACCCGAGATCATGATTCCCCTGGTGGCTGTTGTGGAGGAGTTGAAGCGGCTCCGGGAGAACGCCGTTAAGGTCTGCGAAGAGGTCCAGGGGCGCTATGGAGTTAAAATAGAGTATCTGATCGGCACAATGATCGAGTTGCCCAGAGCGGCCCTCACTGCCGATGAAATCGCCAATCATGCCGATTTCTTCTCCTTCGGCACCAATGACCTGACCCAGACAACTTTTGGTCTTTCCCGTGACGATGCGGGCAAATTCCTACCTTTCTATGTGGAAAACGGTCTCCTGCCCGATGACCCGTTTGTCACCCTGGACCAGGAAGGAGTTGGGCAACTTGTCCGTATCGGTTGCGAGAGGGGACGCGCTACGCGCCCCAACCTGAAGGTCGGCATATGCGGAGAGCATGGGGGCGACCCGGAATCCGTCATCTTTTGCCACAAGATCGGGCTCGATTATGTATCCTGTTCACCGTTCCGCGTTCCCATAGCCCGGCTGGCCGCGGCACATGCGGCACTGAAGGAAAAGTAACGCAGACCTATTGTCTGTTTTCACCTTGGAAGAGGGGGGCTGATCAGCCCCCCTCTTTTCATATCAGGAAATAACCCCTTGACACGTCAGGGTGGCAGTTGTATATACGGCGGATGCGAGTCGCAAACGGGCTCTGACTCTGCTGATTGCATTGTCTTCGAACAGTTTCAAATCTTTCCCGTGGGCCCATGTAATGCAAGAGCTCTTTTTTTTCAATTCAAGCTCAATCCCAATGTTCACTTCCCGAAGACTTTTTTCAGCAAATCGGTAACCCTAGCCGCAGGGTTGGTGCGAATCTTCTTTTCCTCCTCGCCGACTGTGTAGAAAAGCCCGTCCATAGCCTTGTCGGTTACATATTTGTCCAGGTCAAGTGCCCCGCTTTTCATGAATGGAAATGATTCATATTTCTGGATCATTTCTTTATAAGAGCGGGTTACGCCGACATCGTTCATGCTGGACGATACAGCCGGTTTGAAAGCCTGGAAAATGCGGTCGTGGGTTTTATTTTTGAAATATTCCGTCGCTGAAGTATCTCCACCTTTCCAGATACCTACGGCATCGTCAAATGTCATTTCCTTCAACGCATCGGAAAAAAAACCGGCGGCCTTTGGGGCTGCATTTTCAGCAGCCCGGTTCATGCTCAGGACAAAATTGTCGACCT
>JBGQDJ010000171.1:0-6171 GCA_041495805.1 Geobacteraceae bacterium | reverse complement strand
TAACGAATTCAAAATTCCGGTTCGTTTCATCGGTGTGGGAGAAAGCGTCGATGACCTCCGTGATTTCGATCCGGCCCAGTTCGTTGAGGCGCTTTTCCTATAATTACCTTGACTTTTGCGGGGGGATAGAATAGAGTTTTAAAAGGAATTTGCCATTTATGGATACTGAATTATTAGACACACTTGAAGAACGGATCGCAAGCCTGTTGGCCGGTTACAATCTTCTGAAACAGGAAAATCAAACCTTGAACGCAGAAAATACCCGGCTTTCAGAGGAGCGGGATGGTTTCAAGACTCGCATTGATATGATTCTGAAGAAATTGGAAGGGATTTGATTTAATTGAACTCTTCACACCGGGTCAGGGTGCTTGGCAGAGAGTTGCATGTCAGAAGTACGGCCCCCGCCGAATCGGTCCGGGAGGTTGAGCGGTTTGTTGATGAGAAGCTGAAAGAGGTCGCAGCTTCTGTAAATACGACCGATCCGCAGATTATAGCAATTCTGGCATTGATGAATATATCCGAGTCGTATCTGGCGCTTGCCAGGGAGAATGATGCGTGCAGGCAGAAGGGGAGTGAAAGGATTTCCCGGATACTGTACGAATTGGAAAAAAATCTGGAATAGAAGGACAAGGTCTCTTCAGGGAGATTTTTATATAAAACAGGACGGATTCCGAGTTGAGAAGTTTGCCGCACTTTCCGGGGTAGATTTCGATTTTTTATATTACCCCCGTTTCGCCGATAGGTAGCCTGCTTACGCATATTCAATTATGTCGAAGGGGTAAAAACCGCTTTATTTTGCTGGCTTGCTGGATTTAAAGCGGTCCTGCCTGGCAACTTTTCCTGACTCTTTTTCCCTTCTCTCAATCCCCCTCCAGAAAACCTTTCTCCTATGTCAGCAGTAGTCAGCGTTTCACCGATTATATCCAAGGTATGGTGACAGGGCGCCAGCTGTTCTCCAGTCTCTGATTACAGTCGTGCATCGCTTGCTTTAACCGCAAAACATTAAAAACCAGCGGGTATGGTGGGTTGATTTTTCATTGTTGAGGCGTTATGCCAAAACAGGGTCTCAGGCAGACAATACTTGCCAAGCGCAGGGCGCTTTCCGTTACGGAAGCGAGTTCGGCGAGCCGCCTGCTTCAACAGACTTTTATCGCGTCCGAAGAATTTGTCAAGGCACGGGTTGTTGCGATTTATGCGCCGATTCATAACGAGGTGGATACTTCGGAAGTGATGCATGCGGCGCTGGCGTCCGCCAAGGTGCTGTTGTTCCCGGCAGTCTGTCATGACGGTCTGAATTTGCGAAGGATTTCAGAGCCCGGGGAGCTTCGCAAGGGGGTGTACGGCATCCCTGAACCGACCGCGGATTGTCCTTCATATTCTCCCGTTGAAGCGGATATTATCGTGATACCCGGCATTGCCTTTGATACATGCGGTGGAAGAATTGGCTACGGCAAGGGGTATTATGACAGGACACTGCATAGTCTGGAGGGTAAAGGAAAGCTGGTGGGCTTCTGCTACGATTTTCAGTTGCTGGAGAGGATAGCGGGGGAACCCCACGATGTGCGGATGGACATTATCATCACCGAACGAAGGATAATACGCCTTCGTTATTGACTATAAAGAGAGGAGGTACGCGGCATTGCAAATTGGAATTGTCATACTGTTGAGCATTGTTACCGCCGTTGTCGGATTTTTTGCCGGGAATCTGCTGCGCAAAAAATTAACTGAATCGAAAATATCCTCTGCGGAAGAGCATGCGGTTAAGCTGCTGGAAGATGCCAAACGCCAGGCGGAAACAGTAAGCAAGGAAGCATCACTGCAGGCCAAGGACGTGGTTTACCAGGCCAAGGCCGAATTCGAAAGGGAAACCAAGGATAAACGACGCGACTTGCAGGCCCTGGAAAAACGTCTGCAGCAGAAGGAAGAAAACCTGGACAAGAAGATGAACCTTTTTGATCAGCGGGATGCCGATTTTACCAAAAAAGAGCAGTCTTTATACACGAAGGAGCAGAATCTTGTCCAGAAGGATGAGAAGCTAGATCTGCTCATAGCGGATGAAATGAATAAACTGGAGAATATCTCCGGCATGTCCGCCGCAGAGGCGAAAAAGATCCTCATGGAGGCCATGGAGAACGAGGCTAAGCTCGATGCGGCCAAGCGGATCAAGGTCATCGAAGAGGAAGCCCGAGAGACGTCGGACAAAAAGTCAAAAGAGATAATTGCCCTGGCCATCCAGCGTTATGCGGGCGAATATGTGGCTGAAAGAACCGTGTCCGTGGTGGCCCTCCCTTCCGATGAGATGAAAGGTCGTATTATCGGCCGCGAAGGACGCAATATCAGAGCGCTGGAGGCGGCGACCGGCATCGACCTGATCATCGACGATACGCCGGAAGCGGTCATCTTGTCGGGCTTTAATCCTGTCCGCCGCGAGGTGGCCAAAATCGCCCTGGAGAAGCTGATTGCCGACGGGCGAATACATCCCGGAAGAATCGAGGAGGTTGTGGCCAAGGCCACCGAAGAGGTGGAGCTGGCCATGAAAGAAGCGGGCGAACAAGCCGCTTTCGACCTTGGCGTGCATGGTATTCACCCCGAAGTCCTGAAGCTGATCGGACGGCTTCGTTACCGCACATCATACAGTCAGAATGTTTACCAGCACTCTCTGGAAGTGGCTTTTCTCTGCGGCATCATGGCTTCCGAGCTGGGCCTTAATGTCAAACAGGCCAAACGGGCCGGCTTGCTCCATGACCTGGGTAAGGCGGTCGACCATGAAGTTGAAGGTTCCCATGCGGTCATAGGCGCGGACCTTGCCAAAAAATACGGGGAAACGGCCAAGATAGTCCATGCCATAATGGCCCATCATGAAGATGAAAAACCGAATTCCATGCTTGCGGTCCTGGTACAGGCCGCTGATGCCCTTTCCGGCGCCCGTCCCGGAGCCAGACGTGAAATGATGGAAACCTATGTAAAACGTCTGGAAGACCTGGAGCGAATCGCAACTTCATTTACAGGAGTGACCAATTCATTTGCCATCCAGGCCGGACGGGAAATAAGGGTCATGGTTTCAAGTGACGAGGTCAGTGATGAAAGAGCAATGATGCTGGCAAAGGATGTTGCCAAGAAGATAGAAGCGGAAATGACCTATCCGGGCCAGATCAAGGTCAATGTGATAAGAGAGACCAGAGCCATAGAATATGCCCGTTAAACTTTTATTCATCGGGGATATCATAGGAAAGCCGGGGAGGCAGGCTGTTTCACGCGAACTGCACAGGCTGGTGGACCGCTACATGGTTGACCTGGTAATCGCCAACGGTGAAAATGCAGCCGGTGGATTCGGTATCACGGAAGAAACGGCAAACGATCTCTACAAATGCGGAATTGATGTCTTGACCTCCGGCAATCACATATGGGACAAGAAGGAATCCGTGGCTTTTGTCAATCGCGAAGAGAAGCTCCTTCGTCCGGCAAATTACCCGGAAGGGGCGCCGGGGCGGGGGAGCGGACTGTTTACGACAGCCGGTGGGGCCAGGGTAGCCGTGCTCAACCTGGAAGGACGGGTCTTCATGAACAACCTTGATTGCCCGTTTCGGACGGCAGACCGGGAAATCGCCCGCTTGCAGTCTGAAACGCCCATCATCCTTGTCGATTTCCATGCAGAGGCGACTTCCGAAAAGACATCGCTCGGATGGTACCTGGATGGGCGGGTAAGCGCCCTGATCGGTACTCATACCCATATCCAGACTGCCGATGAGCGGATATTGCCGGGCGGCACGGCATATCTCACAGACGCCGGAATGACCGGCAGCATTGATTCGGTAATCGGGGTCAGGAAGGAAGAGGCCATAACGAAATTCCTGAGCCAGTTGCCGAAAAAGTTCGAAGTGGCGAAAAACAATCTGCGATTGAACGCCGTGGTAATTTCAGTGGATGAGGGAAGCGGTAAGGCCGTGAGTGTCGAACGTATCAATATTGACTGCAACTGATCAGATGCAGGTGCAACGATTTTAGAGACAAAATAAACATTTCATTACAATAATCTGGACTTGATCCATTTTACATGCAGGAGGAAGGACCATGACGGTTTCGGAGCAACTGGCAATCATCAAGCGGGGCGCAGTTGAGATCCTGGTTGAAAAGGAACTCCAGGAGAAACTGGAAAAATCGGCCAGCTCCGGGGTCCCGTTGAAGATAAAGGCCGGATTCGATCCAACAGCTCCTGACCTCCATCTCGGGCATACGGTTTTGCTCCACAAAATGCGCCAGTTCCAGCAAATGGGGCATGAGATATTCTTCCTCATCGGCGACTTTACAGGGATGATCGGTGACCCGACCGGCAAGAGCGAAACCCGCAAGCCGCTGACACGGGAAGATGTCTTGAAAAATGCCGAAACCTACAAGGAGCAGGTGTTCAAGATTCTTGATCCGGATAAGACAAAAGTGGTATTCAACTCCGAATGGCTTGCGAAGCTGAATGCCTCCGATATGATCACCCTTGCTTCGAAATACACCATGGCACGCATGATGGAGCGGGAAGACTTCAGCAACCGTTTTGCCAACCAGCTCCCCATAAGCATCCATGAATTTCTCTATCCCTTGATTCAGGGATATGACTCAGTTGCCCTTAAGGCAGACGTGGAATTGGGGGGGACCGACCAGAAATTCAACCTCCTTGTCGGCCGCGAGTTACAGCGGGAATGGGGACAGGTTCCCCAGACGGTCATTACCATGCCCCTTCTCGAGGGGTTGGACGGCGTCAACAAGATGTCGAAATCGTTGGGGAATTACATCGGCATCAATGAGCCAGCAGATGAGATCTTCGGCAAGATCATGTCCGTTTCCGACGAATTGATGATCCGCTATTATGAGCTTCTGAGCGACATGTCGCTGAGCGACCTGGACAGCCTGAGGTCCCGGGTCAAGGACGGTTCGCTCCACCCCATGGAGGCGAAGAAACAGCTGGGTCGGGAGATGGTTGCCCGTTACCATAGTACCTCCGCAGCCGCACAGGCTGAGGAGAACTTTACCAAGAGGTTCCGGGACAACCAGACTCCCGATGAGATGCCGGAGATCATTCTGGGGATGGATGAGGGAAAGGCGCTCCTTTGCAAGGTTCTGGCCCAGGCAGAGCTGGTCAAGTCCAACAGTGAAGGGCGTCGCGCCATCCAGCAGGGGGGGGTAAAGGTAAACGGCGAGAAGGTCTCTGATGAAAACCTGGAGATCGCCTGCAGCGGTGCATATATAATCCAGGTCGGAAAACGTCGCTTTGCCAAGGTGCGATTCGAGAAGTGATTCTACGATAGTCGTCCTTCAGCGGGTATCGAGAATTTTGTCCGAGTTCGCTGCTGATCAACAATGACAAGGCAGTGTTCCTCACCGCATGAATTAAATCCTCAAGGCGCGCTCCCGAAACATACCCACCTCAAATTGTTCCCTTCGTCATGCCGGATCATCACTGGCGACGGCAACTTACCTTGTGGTTTTCTCTCCAATGTACTTGACCTTAGCGGTTTAATGGAGTATTTTTAAAAGACTTTTTCCAATGGAGCAGATGCATGACCCGTCCCAGTTGGGATGAATATTTCATGGAAATCACCCATCTCGTGGCGCGGCGCTCCACCTGCCTGCGCAGGCAGGTGGGAGCGGTCCTGGTCAAGGACAAGAATATCCTGGCAACAGGATATAACGGAGCGCCGTCAGGGGTTGCCCACTGCCTCGATGTCGGTTGCCTGCGGGAACAGATGCGGATACCTTCGGGGGAAAGGCACGAACTCTGCCGGGGACTTCATGCGGAGCAGAACGCCATAATCCAGGCTGCAAAGCATGGGACCAATATTGATGATGCCACACTTTACTGCACTACCATGCCTTGCATAATCTGTTCGAAAATGATCATCAACGCCGGCATCAGGCGGATCGTTTACAAAGAGGGTTATGCGGACCAGCTGGCAGCGCAGATGATCGCTGAATCCGGGCTCGCCGTGGAAAAATTCCTGGCGCCGGAGATGCCGCGGGAGACGCTATGAAGTGCCCGTTCTGTTCCTTTAGCGACAGCAAGGTGGTCGATTCCCGGCCGGATAAAGGGGGGGCGACTATTCGCCGGCGGCGGGAGTGCGAGTCTTGCGGGAAGCGATTTACCACCCATGAACGGGTGGAGGAGATGCTCCCCCTCGTGCT
>JBGQDJ010000170.1:0-6187 GCA_041495805.1 Geobacteraceae bacterium | reverse complement strand
CTGAGTAAGATGGTATCCGTTTCAGGGCGCTTAGCTCAGCGGGAGAGCACTGCCTTCACACGGCAGGGGCCACTGGTTCAATCCCAGTAGCGCCCACCATCAAATTCAAAGAGTCAGCAGAAAATGCTGACTTTTTTTTATTTTGTTTGTCAGTTTTTGTGCGGTTGGTGAGAGTTGTGCAATTGTAGGCTGGTTCAAGAGGGTATCAAGCACGTTGATAGCGTTCCTCTTGTAACCGTGGTTCACTTACTAATATACAATGGTGGGTCGCTGAGGGAGTTGTGGAATAGCGGTTGAAATATGCATCAACTTTAAAGGATATTCGGAAATATATTAGTCATAATAAAACGCAGATTTTTTCAATTCGATATGCAGAGACTTCATTTTTCGGTACAAAGTACTCCGATTCATTCCCAATTGCATGGCAGTTTCTTGCTGGTTATATCCCGTCTCCGCAAGTATTTTCAGAATCTGTGCTTTCTCTGTGCTCTTATCAGTGGTTTTCTTTGCTGGCAGAATTGTGTGTTTATCCGCTTTCTCCAGGATCCTTGCTGCGGGCTCGGCAGAGATAACGCCTTCCTTCTGGGTAACAACAAAGCGTTCGATATAATTCCTTAGTTCTCGAATATTACCAGGCCATTCATAGGATTCGATAAATGCCTTTGAATCCTCGCTTAATACCAGCTTCCTGTTAAACAGGTTGTTATATTCAGCTAAAAAATGACCAGCGATAAACAAGGGGTCACCGAGGCGGTTCTTTAACGCGGGAAGTTCCAGCGGCAGCACATTAATACGATAATACAAATCCTCTCTCAGTCTGCCTTCTTTAACCAGGCTTGCAAGATTGCTGTTGCTTGCAGCAATAATCCTCACATCTACGGGTAAGTACTTGTCCCCTCCAAGGCGCATCACCCGTCGTTCCTGGAGAATCCGGAGCAGACTGGTCTGAGCAAGCTTGTCCATTTCTCCGATTTCATCGAGAAAGATGGTGCCGCCATGAGCCAATTCAAAGAGACCCGGTTTCCCCTTTTTATTTGCCCCGGTGAAGGCCCCTTCCGCGTAGCCGAAGAGCTCACTCTCCAGCAAGCTCGAAGGAATAGCACCACAGTTCACGGCAACAAATGGTCTCCGTCTTCGCTTGCTGGCATTATGAATACTCTGGGCATACAATTCTTTGCCTGTCCCCGAAGCACCCGTTATAATAACGGTCGCATCAATGGCGGCGTACTCCATGGCAATCCGCTTGGTCTCGACTAAGGGAGGCGAAGAGCCCAAAATATCCACAAATCGATAGTGAGCACTTAGTCCTTTATTATACATTTCTTGCCGTATGGTCGCTTCCATCTCAACAATTTGCCCCACATCTTCAAGCGTGATCATTGCGCCCGAAATGCTTTCCCCGACATCAATGGGGATGATGTTTGCAATGAGTCTTTTCTCTTGAATCTGTATCAATTCACCCAGCATTACTTTTGGCTTGTCCGATATGGCGCCCAGCGGTATTGAGGGAAAGACTGAATAAATATTTTTGCCGAGGGCCTGCCCTGCATTGATGCCTATAAGCCTCTCTGCAGCATTGTTAAAAACGGAAATTTTCTTTTCACTGTCAATGCCAATGATTCCCTGGATTGAGTAATCAATCAACACGCGAAACATTTTCGTACGTTCTTTTTCCAATGTACGCGCATAAAGCACCTTCTGAGCTTGCAGAAGTGCATCCCGATATGAATCTTCGCCGGAGGTAAGCAATAAGGCCTTGGCCCCATAAGCCGCTGATAGCATGGTTGTCTGGATGCCCCCGATGATCACATCATTGTTTTCCTTGAGAGCCCGCTCTGTTACAGGCGTTATTTCTTCTTCTAAATCCAGCCGGTAAATCTTTAAATCAAGGTCCATCACTTGCGCAAATACCTCGATATTTCTGATCATATTCCTGAATGCCAGCACTGCAATTTTTGGATTTTCTTTTCCTGAGATTTCTCTCGCCTTAAGCAGTGTTCCAGCCAAATCTTGAAATGTTATAGGTATTTCAACGAGCGGCACCTGAATGCCCGACTTTGAAATGAGCTCAGCCGTTCCTCCCCGTGAAATAATTGCATCTGCTCCTTCGGTTTCTGCTTTGCGCGCAAGCGCAACCCCCTGGTTCATCCATCCGATATAGCAGTCAGTTATTTTCTGGAGACCTAATTCTGCAACAATTCGTTTTCCCGTTGCAAAAATCTCTTCAGAGGGAGCTATAAATGCTATTTTGCCCATTGATAGTAACACCTCAAATAAATAAAGTAAGAATGGAGAATGCTACCACAACAGATGTTGCAATGCAAGCATCATACGGGCTGTTATTCGCAACATATGTTGCATACATAATATTTAACTTACTGTAAAAATGAATTTTTACTATGGCATGTCACTTGCTAACAAAGGTTGAAACCCATAGAGAGTACATAGTGCTACCAACAATAGACCGGTCTGAATGTCAAATTAGTCGTTTAGAAAGGGGGATTAATCATGAACACTTCCGAAGTTATCAAGGAAGAAAAGAAAAGCCATGTTCGTTGGTATATCTGCGCAATGCTGTTTGCTTTGACTGCTGTCAACTATGCTGATCGGGCAACGCTTTCTCTCGCAGGTCCGGCTGCATCAAAAGAGTTAGGGATGAATGCCGTGGTGTTGGGTTACATATTCTCGGCTTTCGGTTGGTCGTATGTGGCTATGCAGCTTCCCGGAGGCTGGCTACTTGACCGCTTCGGTTCAAAAAAGGTCTACTTCTGGAGCATCGTGCTGTGGTCTATAGTTACCCTTATGCAGGGATATGTAGGCATTTTTGGCACCGCAATGGCGGCTATTGTGGCCCTTTTCACTCTCCGTCTGTTCCTCGGTACATTTGAGGCCCCGTCCTTTCCGGCAAATAGCAGGCTCGTGGCAGCATGGTTTCCGAAACAGGAACGTGGGACTGCCGCAGCGATTTTTAATTCCGCTCAGTATTTTGCGACAGTGCTGTTTGCGCCCCTCATGGGCTACATAGTCTATACCTTCGGCTGGAAGCACGTATTTACTGTTATGGGCGCTCTCGGTATTGTTATGGCCTTCGTCTTGCTGAAGGTCATTTATAGCCCAAAGGACCATCCGGGCGTTAACAAGGCTGAGCTGGACTATATTGCGCAAGGCGGCGCTCTTGTGGATATGGATCAGAAACAGACGAATGCTAAAAGCTGCAATGATAATCCCACCTGGTGGTGTATCAAACAGCTGCTCGGAAGCCGCATGCTGCTGGGCGTATATCTCGGACAATACTGTATCACGACGCTTACCTATTTCTTCCTGACGTGGTTCCCGGTCTATCTGGTCCAGGCACGCGGCATGTCGATCCTTAAAGCCGGGTTTGTCGCAATATTGCCGGCTCTCTTCGGATTCTTCGGCGGAATTCTCGGTGGCGTATTCTCGGATTTCCTGCTTAGAAAAGGGTATTCACTATCGGTTGCTAGAAAGACCCCGATCGTTCTTGGGATGCTCTTGTCCACAAGTATGATTGCCTGTAACTATACAAATGTCGAATGGATCGTTGTCGCTTTTATGGCAATGGCATTCTTTGGAAAGGGCATTGGTGCATTGGGTTGGGCCGTTGTTTCCGACACTTCCCCCAAGGAAATCGCGGGCTTGAGCGGCGGGCTCTTTAATACCTTTGGAAATACTGCCGGCATTACCACGCCGATTATTATCGGCTATATCGTGCAGGGAACCGGATCCTTTAACGGAGCACTCGTATTTGTAGGCGCCAATGCGGTGGGAGCCATCCTCAGCTATCTGTTGATAGTTGGAGAAATCAAACGCATGGAACTGAAGAAACCTGATACGCAAACATGTGCACGGGCATAAAAACGCCCTTTGTCGGGACGCAACTGAAGAGCAGTATAAAATTTACTTGAATCTTTTCATTCGATAGCAGGTTAATTATTGCAGTGCCTCAGAAATCAATAGGAGGAGTACCATGAATTTTCAAAATACCAAAAAAAATCCTTCCAATACCCCGGTCGTCACCGATATGCAAGTCATCCCCGTTGCAGGATATGACTGCATGCTTCTCAATCTGAGCGGCGCGCACAGTCCATTCTTTACGCGTAATGTAGTCATCCTCAAGGACAATGCAGGTCGCACCGGTGTTGGCGAGGTTCCCGGTGGCGAGCGCATACGCCAAACGCTGGAAGAAGCAAAGAGCCTTGTCATCGGTCAGTCTATCGGTACCTACAACAACATTCTTAACTTAGTGAGGAAACGCTTTACCGACAGGGATGCAGGCGGGCGCGGGTTGCAGACTTTTGACCTCCGGATCGCCATCCATGCAGTGACCGCCATGGAAGCCGCTCTCCTGGACCTGCTGGGGCAGTTCCTCGGGGTCCCCGTGGCCGCCCTGTTGGGTGAAGGCCAGCAGCGGGACAAGGTAGAGTTTCTTGGTTATCTTTTCTATGTCGGAGACCGCAAAAAGACAGATCTTGCCTATCCAAGCGCTCCTCATGAAAAGGATGACTGGCTCAGGCTTCGCAACGAGGAAGCCCTGGACGCCAAGGCCATAGTCAGACTCGCTGAAGCCGCACATAAGCGCTACGGGTTCAGGGATTTCAAGCTGAAGGGCGGCGTACTGAAGGGCGAGCAGGAAATCGAGGCAGTAAAAGCACTGCATGAGCGCTTCCCCGAAGGTCGCATCACCATTGATCCAAATGGAGCGTGGTCACTTGAGGAAGCAATAGGACTTTGCCGTAATTTGCATGACGTTCTGGCATATGTGGAAGACCCGTGCGGCGCAGAAAAAGGTTATTCCGGACGCGAGATCATGGCCGAGTTCAGAAGGGCAACAGGGCTGCCGACCGCGACGAACATGATCGCCACTGACTGGCGCCAGATGGGGCACTCCATGCAGTTGCAGTCAGTCGATATCCCGCTTGCCGATCCGCATTTCTGGACCATGCAGGGGTCGACGCGTGTTGCCATGTTATGCCACGAGTGGGGACTGATGTGGGGATGTCATTCTAACAATCACTTCGATATCTCGCTTGCCATGGCTGCGCAGGTGGGGTCTGCCGCGCCCGGGAAAATAAGCGGGCTTGATACTCACTGGATATGGCAGGAGGGGACCGAGCGCCTCACAAAAGAGCCGTTTAAGATAGTGGACGGCATGATAACCATTCCCGACAAACCGGGACTCGGCGTAGAAGTTGATATGGCGCAGATCGAAAAGGCCAATAAGCTTTACAACGAAAAGGCCCTTGGCGGTCGCGACGATGCCACAGCGATGCAGTACTTGATAAAAGGATGGAAATTCGACAACAAACGTCCCTGCCTGGTTCGCTAAAGTAGCCAGCCTTAAGGATGGCAAAAACGGATCAAGGAGACCTTGCTATGTCGAAGCTTGAAAATAAAAACAATAAGGCGTTTTACATCCAAGTAAATCCGCAGGATAATGTGGCGATTATCGTCAATGAAGGAGGATTGCCCAAAGAGACGATTTTTGACAACGGGCTGGTGCTCCAGGAGCACATTCCGCAGGGACACAAGGTAGCATTAGTTGATTTGGATAAAGAGGCTGCCTTAATACGCTATGGCGAGACTATCGGGTATGCAGTACGTCGGATAAAAAAAGGCAGTTGGATTGATGAATCACTCGTAACATTACCCTCTCCCCCGCAGCTCGATGATCTGCCGATTGCCAATAAGGTGCCGGCACCGCTACCTCCGCTTGAAGGTTATGTGTTCGAAGGATTCCGTAATGAGCATGGCAGCGTCGGAACTAAGAATATATTAGGTATCACTACCAGTGTTCAATGTGTTGCCGGCGTGCTTGATTATGCGGTCAAACAGATTAAAAAAAAGATTCTTCCGAAATTTCCCAATGTTGATGATGTATTGGCATTGAACCATAGTTACGGGTGCGGGGTGGCCATCGATGCACCGGAAGCGATTATTCCCATCCGCACGATTCGAAATATAGCGACTCATCCGAACTTTGGTGAAGAAATACTGGTGGTTGGCTTGGGCTGCGAAAAGCTGCTTCCTGAAAGATTACTGCCCGATATCGATGCTTCAAATATCATTTTATTGCAAGACCAGTTGGGGTTTACTAAGATGGTCGAGGCAATTTTGGCGGCGGCGGAAATAAAGTTAAAAAAGCTTGATCAGAGGAGACGAGTTACCT
>JBGQDJ010000169.1:0-6189 GCA_041495805.1 Geobacteraceae bacterium | reverse complement strand
CAGCACAAGATCGAGCTCTTCCAGGAGATAATCAAGATGGTGGAGCGGTGTTGCCGGATTCAGTGAGACCCCTGCCTTTTTCCCGAACGACTTGATCAATTGCACGGTTCGGTGCAGGTGATTGGTCGCCTCCGCATGAACCACTATTATGTCAGCCCCGGCCCGGGCGAAGTCGGGGATATAGAGATCGGGATTATCTATCATCAGGTGGACGTCGAGGGGGAGACTGGTCACCTTTCTGACCGCCTCCACCACGAGTGGGCCGATAGTGATATTCGGAACAAAATGGCCGTCCATTACATCGATGTGGATATAGTCGGCGCCCGCCCTGTCCACGGCCAGAACCTCTTCACCCAGCCTGGAGAAGTCAGCGGATAGTATCGACGGCGCAATCTTTTTCATACAAACCTCCAAATTCAAAAGCAAATTAACAGGGATATACAGGATTTACAGGATAAAAACCATAAAACACATTTTGATGTTTTCGCAATAACCTCAAAACAGACCCATGTCATTCCGGCGAAAGAAAGTTTAACAATATTCTTGACTCTGTTTCTTAGTTTTAAGCTTAGGACTTTAATCCTGTATATCCTGTCCATCCCTGTAAATTAAAGGTGTTAAGTTATTCTCCGCAGCCTGGCGGCAAAGAAGCCGTCCATGCCGTGACGGTGAGGCCAACTGCGGAAACAGCCGGTATCTGTGAAGAGTTCCGCCAATTCCGGGAAATGGCTCCTTAAGTCTTCTAACATAAAATCGGGTCGTTTTGAAAGAAAATCGGAGATGACCTCCTCGTTTTCTTCCGAGGTGGTCGAACAGGTGGCGTAGAGTAGCGTTCCGTCGTCGTTAAGAAGGTTTGCTGAGTTGCCGAGTATCGCTTTCTGGCGGGCGGAAAGTTCTTTTATATCGTCCGGCGTCTTCCGCCATTTCCCGTCTGGATTGCGCCTGAGCACTCCAAGCCCCGAACAGGGGGCGTCCACCAGCACCTTGTCGAACCGTTTTCCTTCCATAAGCTGCGATGGACCTTCCGAAAAGGGCATTGTTGCGTCAAGAGTAACGGTAGTAATAATGGTGATCCCCAGACGCCGGGCGCTCTCCTCGATGAGTGCAAGTTTGCGAGGAGCGGAGTCACCAGCCAGGATCTCGCCGCGATTTTCCATGAGCTGGGCCAGGTGGGTTGTCTTGCCGCCGGGGGCGGCGCAGACGTCCAGCACCCTTTCACCTGGTCGCGGGGCAAGAAATATTGCCGTCATTTGGGATGACTCGTCCTGAATGGTGCAGAGACCTTCCCGAAATTCCGGCAGTCCGGCCAATGGGACTCGCGTCGTGACATTTATCCCATCTGGAGAAAAGCGTGCCGGAACGGCTATAATCCCTTTGGATTCAAGTCTGGACAATAGTTCGTCGCGGCTGATCTTCAAGGTGTTTGTCCGCAGCATCAGGGGGGGCGCATCGCTCATGGCCTTTGCCAGGGCTTCCGACTCATCAAAACCAAGCTGATCAATCCATTGCCTGATTATCCAGGAAAGGTGTGAGTAGCGTGCTGCAAGGAATGCGACCGGTTCACTCTGTCGGTCGGGGTATCGGATTTCACCCCTTTCCCGGTCGGCCCTGCGCAGCACGGCGTTTATCATACCGCTTGCCCTTGGGGCCAGTGCATTAGCCAGGTTTACAGTTTCATTGACCGCTGCGGAAACGGGTATCCGGTCGAGAAAGAGTAACTGATAAAGCCCCAGTCGCATAAGGATGAGGACGCTTCTCTCCAGTTTATCCGCTTTCTGATGTGAGAACTGGTTTACTATATGGTCAAGGGTCCCACGATGGCGGAGGACGCCGTAGACGAGCTCGGTGAGGAGGCCCCGGTCCGGTCCGCGCAGTTCACCTGAAGAAGCCGCACGGTCGATGAGGATGTCCGCGTAGGAACGCTCTTTCTCTACTCGGAGAAGGATATCGAATGCGGAGCGTCGTGGGTTGGCGGTCACATTAACTCCAATAAAATAAAAACAGCGCAGGGCAATAAACCTGCGCTGTCAGGTTAAAGGAAAAAAACTTTTAACTCATCCAATTTTTCCATAAGCCATCTGCTCCAGCCTGCGGACCCGCTCCTCCATGGGGGGATGGGTGGAAAAGAGCGACATGAGGCCGCCGCCGGTCAGGGGGTTGACGATGAACATATGCGCCGTGGCCGCATTGGCCTGCATCGGGATCTGCTGGTTGGCCATCTGCAACTTTCGCAGGGCATTGGCAAGGTAAAGGGGATTGGACGTCATCTCGGCGCCCCCCTTGTCGGCCTGGTATTCGCGGGAACGGGAGATCGCCATCTGGATCAGCATGGCAGCGATAGGGGCGAGGATGGCCATGGCCAGAATGCCGAAGAGACCGCCACCGTCATCATCGCGGTCGCGGCCGCCGCCGAAGATGGCCGCCCATTTGGCCATGGTGGCCATGTAGGTGATTGCCCCGGCAATGGTGGCGGCAATGGATGAGATCAGTATGTCGCGGTTCTTGACATGGGACAACTCGTGGGCCATCACCCCCATCAGTTCTTCGCGGGTCAGGATGCGCATGATCCCGTTAGTGGCCGCAACCGCTGCATGGTTCGGATTTCTCCCGGTGGCGAAGGCGTTGGGTGTTTCCGAGGGGATGATGTAGACCTTCGGCATGGGAATGCCGGCCTGGAGCGACAGCTGCCGGACCAGCCTGAAAAAATCGGGGTATTCAGCCTCGGATACCTCCTTTGCGCCGTACATGGAGAGCACTATCTTGTCGGAGAACCAGTAGGAAACGAAATTCATCACGCCGGCCATCACCAGTGCGAAGGTCATGCCGGTTCTGCCGCCGATGGCGCCCCCGGCCATCACCAGCAGCACTGTCAAAAGGGCCATCAGGAAAGTCGTGCGCAATGCGTTCATATCTGTGCCTCATTGTTTAAATTGAATATATGCCGAAAATCATTTTTTAATTATAATCATTGCTGTCTTAAACTTCAAGGGAGAAGAGCGCGGCGGGACAATTCAGGCTTTTAACGGAAATTCTCGCCGTTCTTATGAAAAAGTTGATCTGGCATTTGACAAGCGGAATATATATGTTAAATGTTTAACCAAGAGAATAGATACCAAAGAGGAGCATAAATATTTGTGGTAAACGTTGTTCAGGGATAAGAGTATTCCTGAAAATCTCAAACATCATAGGAGGAAGGTTATGAAAACGAGTGCAATTGTTGTAATGGCGGCATTCCTGATGTCTGCGGCGGTTCCGGTTTTTGCCGGGACGGCCCAAGATCAGGAAACCTGCGCAATCTCAGCCAATACCTGCCTGGACAAGGCGAAAGTCCTTGAGAAGAGGGTCATGAAGCTTAAAAAAGAAATAAAGGCGGGTAAAAGCTACTCTCCGGAAGAGATGAAAATGCTTGAGCAGAAACTGCAGGACGCAATGGACCAGCTTGACAAGATTGAAGGGAAAAAATAGGCAGCTGCCGTCTAACTTTTCAAAAGAATAGATCTATGGCCGAACAAAAAAAACGGGTTCCCAAAAGGAGCCCGTTTTTTTTGAGCTTGCCGGTTTCCCGCGATTATGGGGCCTTGACGAAGTGGAAAATCATGAGAAAATGTTAAATTAGATTTGGCCTGTGACTCTGTGGAGTTTCCTGCTATTATAGCAAATCTATTCAATTTGCCGCGCAAAGGGCTGCGAGAGAAGATGAACTACCCTGTTTGGTATTTGCCTGAAATCGGCGGTGGAACACTGATCGCCCTGATTGCCGTCGCCCATGTCTACGTATCCCATTTCGCCTTGGGAGGAGGCCTCTACCTGGTTTTCGCGGAGCGCAAGGGGTTGCGCGAAAACAACCGGGGAATACTGGAGTTCACCCGCTCCCATGCGAGGTTTTTCCTCTTGATGACCGCCGTTTTCGGCGCAATCAGCGGGGTGGGGATCTGGTTCATCATTTCCCTTGTCAATCCTGTCGCCATATCGTTCCTCATCCATCACTTCCTCTTCGCCTGGGCGACCGAGTGGGTCATGTTCGGCGTCGAGATGGTTGCCATTTTTGTCTACTTTTATACATTCGGCAAAATGGACGACCGGACCCACCAGAAGATCGGATGGGTATATTTCGGGGCCGCCTGGCTGAGCCTCTTTTTCATAAACGGGATTATCTGCTTCATGCTGTCTCCGGGCGATTGGACAGTCAATGGCGATTTCTGGTCCGGCTTTTTCAATCCCACCTTCTGGCCTTCCTTCTTCTTCCGAACATTTGTAGCCTTCATATTCGCAGGTGTATACGCATTTCTTACTACCTCGTTTCTCAGGGACATGGAACTGAAAAAGATAATGTCCCGTTTTTCCGGTCTGTGGGTCCTGGTTTCAATGCTCTTTGCGGCCCCCTGCGGCTTCTGGTATCTTCAATCCATTCCGGGGCAGGCGAGGGTTCTAGTCGACGGAGCTTCTCCCACCATCAATACGGCTGTTTATTACGGCATATGGGCGATAGCGGGCATCATAATCTGCACCCTGCTCCTGATCATACTGAAGCCTTCATTGCATACGCGGCCCGCCTCTTTCGCACTCTTTTTCTGCGCCTTTCTCTTCATGGGCGCTTTCGAATGGACCCGGGAGGCATCCCGACGTCCCTTTGTCATCAACGGGGTCATCTATTCCAACGGTCTCACTCCCGGAGATTTGGCGGCAGCAGACCGTGACGGCTTCCTCCGCTCCATACGGTGGTCCAGGGTAAAGGAGGCGAAAAGCGATGAAGACATCGAAGCCGGCAGGGAGATATTCAAGTTCCAGTGCTATGCCTGCCATACAACGGGGGGATTCAATAACGACATAATCGTCAGGACCAGGGGGATGTCATATCAGATGCTCAGCAATTATATCGGCAAACTCCACCTGATCCGCACTTTCATGCCGCCGTTCGCGGGGAACGACAAAGAGAGGGGATCACTTTCCGCCTTTATAACAGAAGGGCTCCAGGGGAAGAAGATCGAACGGCGGAGAGCCCAGCCGGGATTCGCCATGCAGGGGAACGGACTTTTTCTGAAGCACTGCACTCTCTGTCATCCTGAGAGTCTGGTAAAAGGGAAGACCGCCGGTTGGGATTACGCTAAAATCCGTCTCGCCCTCGACAACCTGAACGGCCTTCAACCGGCCATGCCCGATTTCAACGGTCCGCCCAGGGAAAAGGACCTTATCGCCGGATACATATTCTCCATGAATAATCACCATGTGCCGGAAAACGGCGGAGTGAATTCCGATGAAGGGAGGGATCGCTGATGAACCATCTGATACCGCCGCCGGAGACCCTCCCGGTAGCCTGGGGATGGCTCAAAACCATGCTCATGATTGTATTTCCCCTCCACCTGCTGTTCATGAACGCCATGCTAGGCTCAACCGTTATCGCCCTTTGCGCCGGGTTGAAGAACGACAAGGCATCACACGACCTGTCCCGCCGTCTGGCGGGTGTTATTCCCTTTCTGGTGGCTTTTACGGTCAACCTCGGGGTGGCGTCGCTCCTTTTCATCCAGGTTCTGTACGGAGAGTTTTTTTACACGAGTTCCATTCTTATGGCGGTTTTTTGGCTGTCGGTCATTCCGCTCCTGATGACGGCCTATTACCTTCTCTACCTGTATGATTTCCGTTTCGCAATGCTTGGTAAAAGGGGGGTGATTGTCGCTGCCTGTGCCGTTTTCATATTCCTGGCAATCGCCTTTATCTACAGCAACAATATGACACTTATGCTTAAGCCCCGAAATTGGAGCGCATATTTCACAAACCCGACCGGGACTCTCCTCAACCTGACTGAAACTGCCCTATGGCCGCGCTATCTTCATTTTATAATCGGCGGAACTGCGATAGGGGGGCTCTTTGTGGCCCTGTACGGGAAATTCATGGGCAAAAGGGACCCGGAAACAGCTGATTCGGCGGTGGCCATCGGCATGAGGACCTTCACCATCCTGACCATGGTCCAGGTACTGGACGGGCTCTGGTTTCTCCAGTCTATTCCGGGTGGGCTGCGGAAGGATTTCATGGGGGGAGATCCTGCATCCACGGTCCTCTTTTTTGTTGCAGCATTGCTGGTCCTGGCGGTTATCTTGGCGGCTGCCATGAAAAGCGTTTATACGACAGCAGGTCTCGCCGTTCCCCTTGTCTATGTTATGGCGTTTCTCAGGGACCACCTGCGCTCAGCGT
>JBGQDJ010000168.1:0-6193 GCA_041495805.1 Geobacteraceae bacterium | reverse complement strand
TTCTGGCCTCCCTTGGAATAAATAGAGAAGATGCCCTGGCTTTCCTCCTCGGCCATGAACTTACCCACTACTATCTCCGCCATGGGTGGGTAAGTGATTTCGGCAACAAGTTTGCGTGCAGCAAAATGGGGAAGGATATCCAGCGCGCCGCCAGTTATGAGGAAACGGTTAGGATGGAGACTGAGGCGGATTACTTTGGCGGCTTTTATGGCTATCTGGCCGGGTACGACACGCTGGGTGTCGCTCCGAAGTTGTTCGAGCTGCTGTATGCCGCATATCATTTGCCGGAAAAGATCCCCAATTATCCTTCCCGGGCGGATCGGGTCGCCATCGCTGTACGGTCTGAAGAGAACCTGCGAAAAATGGCGCCGGTTTTTGAAACCGGGAAACGTTTACTGGTCCTGGAGCGCTATGAGGAGGCTGCCCGTCTTTTTGAACACCTTTCCCACACTTTCCCAAGCCGTGAGATGTTCAACAATGCCGGGGTCGCCTATGCGCTGGAGGCCCTGCGCCTCTTTCCACCCGATATCCTAAGCTTTGCATATCCGTTCGAATACGACGCCGAGACCAGGCTTCGGACAAAGGATGTCCGGACGCGGTCAAATGTGGATAACAGCCGGTCGAGACGAACACTTCTTCTCCAGAAAGCGGCCGAGTGCTTCGAGGGAGCGTTGCAGAGAGACCGGGAATATGTCACCGCCGTCGCCAACCTGGCGGCGGTTACAACCCTTATCGGCGATCCGGACATTGCCATAAGTTATGCCGGCCGAGCAGTCGCGCTTGCGCGAAGGCATAACGAGACGCAAACCCTTGCCGCGGCCCTTGTGTCGAGAGGGATCGCCCTTGCGGTAAGCGGTGACAGGGACCGAGCTTTAATGGACTTTGCGACGGCCCGCAACTATGGGCTTGCGAGCGCATATTATAACTACGCCGTTATCCAAGGTGGAAAATCACCACTGCAATCAGGTGGAATCGAGTTGGATGGGCCCCGCAGAGAGTCGATTGGCGGCCGATCTCTCCGAGATCCCTTCCAGAAAGGGAAGGATGTTGCCAGCTTTACTCTACGGGGCATCGAAGCGGGACAGATGACTATTTCAATTGATGTCCGCAATCGGGATAAATGGGAAGAGATACGGGTGTCCATGGGACCAAGGATGTTAAACATGGTTTCGACCGGAAAGGGATATGAAGGGACGACTGCTCGTGAGATCAAGATCGGCAGTTCTACCGGAGAACTTCGCGCCAAGTATGGAGAGCCGGCACGGCTGGTCCCTTCACGTCAAGGGAATTCATATGTGTATCAGAAAGCCGGGATTGTTTTCATCGTTGATCACGATGAGAAGGTGACAGGTTGGATGATCTACTCACTGCAATAAAATATTTAAAAAAGTTTGGAGGCAATTATCCATATTTTCGGGGGAGAATTTTCCGAATGTCCGTCAAAAGAAACAGGTTCGGAAAAATCAATCTTATGAAAATAGGGGGAAGGTTATCATGAGTAGTTTCCGTTTGTTTTTGTTTCTGTTGCTACTCTTCAGCATATCGGGCTGCGCCGGTCCGCAGATAAGATGCACGTCTCCGGAAGACAACCCGGAGCACCACTACCTGCGGGGAATGGAGGCGCTGGAGGCAAACAAAACAGAGGTCGCGCAGGAGAAGTTCGAACGTGCGGTGTACTGCAACGAAAAGTTCTCCAGGGGATTCAGCGGACTCGCCATCGTTAATGCAATCAAAACAAGGAACCAGGCTGATGACGCTGCACGGCAGGGAGAAGCGAAGCTGGCCGGCGAGCGCCTGAAAAAGGCCTACAAATATGCGGACACTCCCGAGGAGGAGTTCGATTACAACCTGGCCAGGATGCGGGTCGGCACTATGGTGAAGGAAAAGGGATGGCTCACGGACGTTGAGAATGCCTATGCGGACGCGATGGACCTGAAAGTGGACGAGCAGAAACTGACCTACTACCAGGGGAAGGAAGCGGCCGGCTATTACATGGGAATCAGATTTCTCGAAGCATTCGAGTTCCAGAAGGCGCGTGACAGATTCGCCGATGTCCTGAATGCGAAGAGGGACGGTAAGTGGCATGAGAAGGCCGATCGTGCCTGGAAAAGGACCGAGAGGATAGTCCGGGCAATGGCGGGCGTCACGGTAGGGGAAGTGGGGAGGAAGATCGCGATAAAGGACACCGTCTCCCGTGGCGACCTTGCGGCGCTTCTGGTGGATGAGTTGAAGATAGAACGACTCTTTGCCGGAAGGGTTCCCGTAGCCTATCGGGAGCTTGACAGGCACGCGGATTTTACCCCGGCGGACATCATGAACCATCAATTCAGGGATGAAGTGCTGGCGAGCATGAAATGGAAGGTACGGGGGCTGGAACCGAAATACGACGAGACGACGAATGCATACCTATTCCGCCCTCTGGACAGTGTCACCCGTGGTGAAATGGCACTTATCATGGAGGACGTGCTGATCAAAATAACCGGTGACGAGAAGCTCGCCACCGCTTTTTACGAAAACGGCAAATCGCCTTTTCCGGATGTACGGGCGACATCACCCTTCTACAATGCGGTCATGAATATGACAAGCCGGGGCATCATGGAGGCCGGTGATATCTCCGGCGAGTTCAGGCTTACTGATCCGATCGAGGGGGCCGAAGCGCTCCTTGCCGTTAGGGTTCTCAAACAGAGAATGAACATCTACTGATTAAGGAGGGAATTCAAATGAAAAAGTTGCTGTTGGGCGTACTCATGGTCATGAGCCTGGCGGTTTCCGCCCATGCTGAAGATACAAGCGGCATCCAGGTTGAGGACACATTCGAAAAGGCCAGGAAATGGCTGAGTGAAGAGAATCTTACCGTTACGGGAAATTCCTCCGGTCTGCGGGACGATAACTCCGCTTTCACCCAGGAAGCTATACTTTTCTGTGGAGAAGGGTTCGGAAATCCCGCGCATGCCAACCCAGCCCAGCGTGAGACAATGGCGAAAAGGGCGGCCGTTGTGGTTGCGCAAAGATCACTGGCGGAATATCTGGAGGGTTTTGCTCTTGTGGGGGATACCCTGGTAAAAGACGGTTCCGTAAATTACGATGTAATCCGCTCGTCAGTTGCCGCATATATCAAGGGCGCCCAGGTTGTTTTCCAGGATTACAACAGGGACAAGGATATGGCCATCGCCATCATCAAGGTTGGTCTTCACGGGCCAAAGGGATTCGGCTCCATGATCTATGAAAAGCTTGTGGGTGATCCCAAGCTGAATAAGGAACTGGCTTCCAAGGAACCGGCATTCAAAGCCGCACCGGTCCCGCTGGACGAAGCATACGACGGCTTGATAGTCGACGCCACCGGGCAGAGCTTCCGTCCCGCCCTGATCAACAGGCTTTTCACCGTAAAGGGTGAGGTTCTTTACGACCCGGCGAAGGTCAGCAAGAAGGTCCTGGTCGAGCAGGGGTGCGGGGAGTATGCGAACAGCGTTGACAAGGCAAGGTCGGCCCTTGCCGCCCGCGGGGTTAAGAACCCCCTTGTTGTCAAGGCGGAAGGCGCCTCGAGCAAGGCTGATCTGCAAATTTCGGACGAGGACGCCGTCAGGGTCTTCTCCGCCAACCAGAAAGGCGGTTTTTTCAGCGCGGCAAAGGTGGCCTTTGTCCTGAAGTAATCGCCGATGGGGAGTTAAAGGGCTTACCTGTAATTGATGAAGCAAAGTGGAGGCGCTTTCATGAAACGACTATTCTACGGGTTTGTGTTGGTCATGCTGCTTATGGGCGGCGGTTACAGGGTTTCGGCTGCGGCTGACGCGAATGGACAGGTTGACCCGAGGGTGCAATCGACTATTGATGCCGTTGACCGCGGCCTTGGCAGAATGTCTTCTCCTCCGGCAAAGGAGCCAACAGTCCCATCAACTGCACCTGACCCCGCTGCCACCGCTCCAATTGAGGGGATAGAAAGCGAACCTCCACCGCCATCTGTCGAGGAGGAGAAAGATTCATCGGTGATAGGGACCGGCCGCTATTTCGCCCTTGTAATCGGGATCGACAGGTACCGGAAGCTCCCCAAACTGGAAAACGCCGTCAACGACGCCGTAGCCATAGGCCGCATCCTGAAGGATGATTACGGATTCAACATCCGGACGCTCTTGGACAAAGAGGCGACCCGCGACAACATCATGCTCGCACTCAACGATCTCCGTAGGCAGCTAACGGAGAAGGACAGCTTACTCATATATTACTCGGGTCACGGGGAATATTACGCCCAGACGGAAACATCCTACTGGCTCCCAGTGGACGCGGACCGGGATGACACCACACGCTGGCTTGATTCCCAGGGTATTGCCGTCCAGTTGAAGCTCCTGACATCGATGCATGTGCTTGTGGTGGCCGACAGCTGCTTTTCGGGAACCATCACCCGCAGCGCCGGCAGCGATATCTCAGGCAAGAGAACACGTTCAAGTTATCTGAAAAAGGTCGGCGAAAAATCGTCCCGCGTCCTGATCGCCAGCGGCGGGAACGAGCCGGTAATCGATTCCGGCGGGAAGGGTCATTCTGTTTTTGCCGATGCGTTAATAACTGCGCTCTCACGGCCCTTCGACAAGGTATTCACGGCGGAGGAGCTCATGGCCCGGCATCTCAAAGAGTCGGTGGCGGGAAGAGCCGAGCAGTTGCCGGAGTACAAGGTAATCCGCAACTCGGGGCATGAGGGGGGGGATTTCGTGTTCGTCAAGAAAAGATGAACGACTCATTAAAAATTATTTTTTTCATATTGATGCCGTGCTTTATTTGTGAAATTATTGAAATGATATGAAAAGATTGCTTGAAATAAAAGATGAGATTTGATATGGTTCATGCGAAAATGCCTTAAATTATATTTCATTTATGCTTTATATGCGCTGTTACTGTTGGGGTGGAATGTTTTGATCGGAGGGAAATGATGTCTCATTTGGTCAACTGCGTCCAAATTGATTAAACCAGGCCGTACTGCGCGATATTATAAATGTTGCGGGTACGGCCTTTTTGTTTTTATTTGTTCGCAAGTAACAATGTGTCAATAAACGTAAATTTATAATCAGTTTTTAAAAAGTGTTTTCCGAAAAGAGCAAACCCGGGGCAATCCGGGGGCGCAGAGTCAAGGGTCCACAAAGGAGTGGGCAGCCTGTCCGCCGAAGAAAATACATGGGTCACTAGACCCCTATCTTCGGCATGATGATAGGGGTTTTTTCGTATTCACATAAATCGCTATAAGGACGGAACCTCCCGCAGTAAAAGGCGCTGTTGATTCCGGGCGCCATCTGATCAATTCTCGAGGATACAGGCTGAATTCAGGTAATTTTAGAGGGGAAATGTTGCTCTGTCCGTCTATATGACCAAGAGCGATTAAGAGTCTCCTTAAATTCCGTAGATTCTTCGCTGACAAATTCCCACGGGTAAATAACCTGAAAAAGGAGGATTGAAATGGGCCTGTATCTGCTTTTGCTTTTGCCGCTTGTTATTGGGGGTATCATCGCCGCGATTAATGATTCGAGCGTTGCGGTCAAGATTGACAGTTTCACAGATTGGCTGACGTCCAGAAAGAGCAAGATAACTCCGGAAAGCGGTAAGTTCTCCAGGTTTTTCATCAGGCCCTTCCTGTGGGCAGCCCTGCAGGTCAACGGGTTTGCGGACGGCGTTAAGCATGACGGGATGAAATCCGGCATACGGGTTGCGTCTTACCTGTACATCATAGGGCTCTTTCTCTATTTGTCGATGATGCTTGTGGCATTGATCGTCGTTATGATCATCTTTGCCGTTATCATGTTGGTTGTGGATTTCTTCGATGGCTCTTCCGGAGGACGGGTGGTTACCAGGAGTGTCAGAAAGAGCAGAATATTCGGTGGCGAATATGTGGAAACGGTTGATCAGAGTGGAAAAGTCGTTTCGACTTCTGAAGTGAAAGACAGGATCTTCGGCGGACAGTATGTGGAAACGAAAGATAATTCCGGAAAAGTCGTATCGACATCGGAATCCAAGGAGAGACTGTTCGGCGACAGCTATGTGGAGACTAAGGATACCGAAGGCAGGGTAGTATCTACATCCGAAAGTAAGGAAAGAATCTTTGGCGGGAGTTATGTTGAAACGAAGGATGCTGAGGGCAATGTAATAGCGGTGTCGGAAGAGAAAGAAGGTCTGTTTGGGGATAGGCGTGTGGAGACAAGCACAAGGTGAAAAC
>JBGQDJ010000167.1:0-6208 GCA_041495805.1 Geobacteraceae bacterium | reverse complement strand
TGCCCCACCTCGGAATTCCCCATCTGCCCATCGGGAAGTCCCACCGACATTCCCGAGGTGCCGATTGCCACACACGGGTATTCGGCGCAGAGCCGGGTCATGTTCGGGGTCCGGGCCAGGGCAATGGCGTTGTTTTCAGAATGGGGATTCACCCCCCAGCCATCGAGGATCATCAGCAGCAGAGGTTGTTTAGGCATCAACAGTCTCCCGGATAAAAATACTCAAAAACCAATATACTCACACAAAGACACCAAGACACAAAGAAATATTTACTCCGTGCAGCAGAAACATTGACCCCAACACCTGTTCTCGTGCTTGAGGATTTTCCTTAGTGGCTTTGTGGCTTCGTGTGATACCCGCTCTTTTTGGATCAATGGTGGTAAGGCTCGTTGTTCATGATGGTGAAGCCGCGGTAGATCTGCTCCAGCAGGAAAACGCGGACCATCTGGTGGGTGAAGGTCATGCGTGAGAGGGCGATTGTCTTATCTCCCAGTGACCGGAAACTCTCGCTGAAACCGTAGGCCCCGCCGATGGCAAAGGCCAGTTCGGAAATGCCACTATCGCGGTAACGGGCCAGAAGCCGCGCAAGTTCGGGAGAGGTCATCTCTTCGCCCAGTTCATCCATCAGTATGACCCTGGCATTACGGGGAATGAGCTTTGCCAGACGCTCACCTTCACGCTCACGCATGAACTCGGCTTCCCCCCCCTTTTCCTCGCGCGCCTCGGCGATCTCCATCTGTGTGTATCTGCCGATCCTGCCTGCGTATTCTTCAATGCCGCGCCTGATCCAATCCTCCTGGGTTTTGCCTACCCAGATGACCCGGATTTTCACCGGCTGTCGCCTCTATGGTCCTGCTCTTCGGGGATTTCCAGGTGGGGGGCTGCGTTCCATAACTCATCCAGGTTGTAATAGCGCCGCATCTCGTCCCGGAAGACATGTACGATCACATCGCCATAATCTATGACGACCCAGTTTCCCTCCCTGAGTCCTTCCACATCCAGTGCCTTGCCGAATTGCTTGAGCCCCTTTTTGACGGATTCGGCGATAGCCTGGGTCTGTTTGTCCGATGTTCCTGAGGCCAGAACCAGGTAGTCGGCTATGCTGGAGAGACGTTTGATTTCCAGGATTTTGACATTCAGCGCCTTTTTGTCCAATGCAAAGAGTGCGCATGAAATGGCGCGCTCCCGTGATTCCAATGATACTTTATCAATCATCTTTGTATAACCTGTGTTCCTTTATGAAATGTTCAACATCATCTGGCACCAGGTACCTGATGGTTTGTCCCAGCTCTACGAGGCTGCGAATGGCGCTGGAAGAGATATTAAGCGGCACCCCTTTTATGTAGTAGACCGAATGGCCTGAACGGTGGGTGAGCCGGTTTTCTTTTTCGTTGTAGCTGAAATCATGGAGTACGTCCAACGGGAGGGACGAACATATAGACAGCACCACCGCGGCGGGACGTTCCACAACTACGATATTGCAGAGTGCAAATATCTCTTCGTATCTGCGCCAGGTGCCGATGTCCAGGAAGGAGTCGCTGCCGATAACAAAAAAGAGCTCGTCATCGGGAAATTCCGCCCGGAATGCATGGATCGTGTCGATTGAATAGGACTTACCCGCCCGTATCCCTTCGATGTCCGAAACTGTGAAAGAGGGGTTACCGACGATAGCCAGTTTCACCATCTGGTGGCGCAGTGCAAAAGGGAGATCCCCGGCCAGCGGTTTATGGGGCGGGGTTGCCGCCGGAACAAAAAGCACCCTGGCCAGATCAAACCTCTCCATCACCTCTTCGGCGATGCGAAGGTGGGCGATATGGACAGGGTTGAATGTTCCGCCGAGGATGCCGATGCGCATAATTCTCCAATTTACAGCTCCCAAATCCCACGCCTTTGGAATTTGGCGTTTACCCCCGTATCTGTCCTTCTCCGTAGACAATAAACTTGGTGGTGGTCAGGTCCTCCAGCCCCATGGGGCCGAAGGAGTGGAGCTTGGTGGTGGATATGCCGATCTCCGCCCCGAGTCCCAGTTGATTGCCGTCGGCGAATCGCGTCGAGGCATTGACCAGCACCACACCCGAATTCACCTCGCGGATGAAACGCTGGGCATTGCTGTAGTCCGCCGTTACGATCGCTTCGGTGTGGAGCGAACCGTATCTGTTGATATGGGCAATTGCCTCATCCATGTCGTCCACCACGCGGCAGGCAAGGATCATATCGAGATACTCAGCGTACCAGTCTTCCTCGGTGGCGACCTGCGCGGATGGCGCAAACTGGCGGAAGGTTTCGTCTCCGCGAAGCTCAACCCTGAGTCCGGAGAGGAGCTCATTTATCCGGGGAACAAAGGTTTCGGCCACGTCCTTGTGAATCAGGAGGGTTTCCAAGGCGTTGCAGACGCCGGGGCGCTGGGTCTTTGCATTTACGATCAGTCTTTCCGCCATTTCAAAGTCGGCGGAACCGTCCACGAAGATATGACAGACTCCCTTGTAATGCTTGATGACCGGGATCTTTGAATGTTCCACCACAAAACGGATCAGGCTTTCGCCGCCTCTGGGGATGATCAGGTCGATGAATTCCTCCTGCCTGAGCATCTCCAGCACCCCTTGCCGGTCAATAAAGGGTATGACCGAAAGCGCTCCTGATGGAACGCCGGATTTGGCGATCTCCTCTCCAAGAATGCGAGAGATGGCCACGTTTGAGTTGATGGCCTCCGAGCCACCGCGAAGGATGACGCTGTTCCCGGCCTTGAGGCAGAGAGCCGCAGCGTCGGCGGTCACATTGGGACGGGCCTCGTAGACGATGCCGATGACGCCGAGAGGGATGCGCATCTTCCCCACCATCAGGTTGTTGGGGCGTTTCCACATACGGGTCACTTCACCCACCGGGTCGGGGAGTGCGGCAACTTCCCGTAAGCCCTCCGCCATCCCTTTGACGCGGGTCTTGTCGAGCATAAGACGGTCGAGCATGGCTGATGAAAGCCCCTTTTTCTCCCCGGCCTCCAGATCCCGGCGATTTTCCTCTATTAGATGGGGGGCGTTTTTGATCAAAGCCTTGGCCATGTTCATCAGCAGGTCGTTCTTGTCGGTGGTGGAGAGCCGGGCCATGACATGGGAGGCAGCTCTGGCGTCGGCGGCGATCTTGGCTATAGTTGCGGCAATGGTCATTTATGTACCTCCAAATTCCAGATCTCATACGTGTTCACAGTATCACCAGGTTGTCCCGGTGTATGATCTCGTCGCCGTAGCGGTAGCCGAGAATCCGCTCGATCTCGCTGCTCCTGCTCCCGAGGATTTTGTTGATTTCCCTGCAGGAGTAGTCCGTGATGCCCCTGGCAAACTCGGATCCGTCCGGTCCGCAGACCCTGACGCAGGTTCCCCGTTCGAACTCGCCTTCGACCCTGGTGACACCCGTTGGTAGTAAGCTCCTGCCGTGTTGGTGGAGTACATCCGCGGCGCCTCCGTCGATAAAAACTCTCCCCCGTGGACGCAAGGTATAGGCGATCCAGTGCTTGCGGCGGTTCAGGACCTCTCTGGCCGGCAGAAAAAGCGTGCCGACATCTTCTTCGGCCAGGATTTTGCCGAGGAGGCCCGGGACCCTTCCGTCGATGATGGCGGCCGGGACCCCCGACTTCCCAACCTTTCTGGCCGCGGCGAGTTTGGTCGCCATGCCGCCGGTGCCCACCATCGACCCGGAACCACCAGCCGCCCGTTCCATCTCCCTGGTGATATTTTTGACCAGAGGTATCAGCCGGGCATCCGGGTTTGTCCGGGGATCCTTGTCGAACAAGCCTTCGATGTCGGTCATGATGATCAACAGATGGGCCTCGGTCAGGTTTGTCACCAGGGCGGAGAGGTTGTCGTTGTCGCCAAACTTGATTTCATCCACCGAGACCGTGTCGTTTTCATTGATGATAGGGATAATCCCGCAATTGAGGAGTGTATCCAGGGTTGCACGGGCATTCAAAAAGCGTTGCCGGTCTGTCAGGTCGTCATGGGTGAGCAGTATCTGCGCAACCTTGTGACCATAAAGCTCAAATGCCTCTTCGTAGGCGCGCATCAGACGGGTTTGGCCGATGGCGGCAGCTGCCTGTTTCTGCGGTATTGTCCGCGGCTTTCCGGCTAGCCCCAGGTCTTTTCGTCCGGCAGCCACTGCCCCGGACGAAACGATGATCACCTCCCGATCCTCTTTCCGCACCCCGGCAACCTCGGCGGCCAGACGGCCGATTACCGCGGTATCAAGTCCGTTATCAGCTCCGGCAATGACCCTGCTGCCGATCTTGATGACGACGCGTCTGACTTTTTTCAGGATATCTCTGCGCATGGGAAGAAGTGCACCGGACTGGCTAATATTTTTAAGTGGCGGGAAATAGTAACATGTTTACCTGTAGATAGCAAATATAGATGATGTTTCCGGAAGAGATCCAACAGTGGTGGAGACGTGGCAATATCTGGATTTCACTGAGCTGGGACGTGAGCCTGAAATGATTTATTATCTAATTCTCTTCCTCCTCGGCCTTGCCCCATAATTGCCGGGCAATCTCATCGAGGAGGGGGGGTATTCCTTCGCCGGTCACCGCGGATATCGCAAAAGTTTTCAGATTGCGCTCCTCGAACCATGGAACGACCTTCGGCAGATTTTCCCGTGTCTCCGGCAGGTCGATCTTGTTGATGACTATGATCTGTTTTTTTTCGGCCAGTTCAGGATTAAAGAGCGCCAGTTCGCGATTGATCGCCCCATATTCGCGGACCGGGTCGCGGTCCGGCATCCAGGAGATATCAAGCATATGGACGAGAATATCGGTGCGCTCCACATGTTTGAGAAAGCGGTGGCCGAGCCCTGCGCCGGAACTCGCCCCCTCGATCAGACCGGGTATGTCCGCCATGACGAACGACTTGTAGTTTTTGTAGGGGACCACCCCCAGGTTGGGTGTCAGGGTGGTGAAGGGGTAATCGGCGATCTTTGGCCGAGCAGCGGAAACACGTGTTATCAGAGACGATTTTCCCACGCTCGGGAAGCCGAGCAGGCCCACATCGGCCATCAGCTTCAGTTCAAGCCTGAACCAGCGCTCTTCGCCCGGCTCTCCCGGCTGGGCGAACCTGGGGGCCTTGTGGGTTGAAGTGGCAAAACGCGCGTTCCCCTGGCCGCCGCGACCTCCCTTCAGCAAAGCTATCTGGGTCCCGGGCTCGATGAGATCCGCTACTATTTCGTCGGTCTCCGCATCCAGAACGATGGTGCCGACCGGCACGAGGATTTTCAGATCCTTTCCGTAAGCGCCGTGCCGGTCCTTCCCCATACCGTTCTTACCCTTTTCCGCCTTCAGGTGGGGCCGGTAGCGAAGTTCCATAAGGGTGGAAAGGGCCGTTGTCACCTCGAACAGCACGTCCCCCCCCTTACCGCCGTCGCCGCCGTTGGGGCCCCCAAGGGGGATGAACTTTTCCCTGCGGAAAGAGACGCAACCGGCGCCGCCGGCGCCCGATTGGGCATGAATTTTTACTTCATCGATGAACCGCATGCTTCCTCATTTCAAACGACGAAAGCCCGGAACTCTTGAGTCGTTCCGGGCTTTCGCGATTTCAACCAGCGGCGATTCAGTTCGCCGGATAAACGGAAACCTTTTTCCGGTCCCTTCCCATTCGTTCGAACTGGACAATGCCGTCAATCAGTGCGAATAGTGTATAATCCTTGCCACAGCCAACGTTGTTGCCCGGATGGATCTTTGTTCCGTGCTGACGGTAGATGATGTTGCCGGACCTTACCGGCTCACCACCGAATTTTTTGCAGCCCAGCCTCTGGCCGTCTGAATCACGACCGTTTCTGGATGAGCCGACCCCTTTTTTGTGTGCCATTATATCCTCCCAAGCTTTTAACGGTAACCGGTAGCCAGCCACCAGTCACTGCTTTTATGCGTTGATCTTTTCTATCTTCAGGATGGTCCGAAGCTGTCGGTGCCCGTTCAATTTCCTGGAGTTTTTCCGGCGCTTTGATTTGAAGACCAGGATCTTCTTGTCTTTCCCCTGTTCGACAATCTTGCCGATAACAGATGCACTGGGTACCAGAGGTGTCCCGATCGCCACATTTTCGCCGCCAATCATCAGGACTTCATTGAGTTCGATGGTGTCACCGACCGACCCTTCCAGTTTTTCGACCTTTAGCATATCGCCAGCGGAAACCTTGTATTGCTTACCTCCGGTCTTGACTACTGCGTACATAT
>JBGQDJ010000166.1:0-6212 GCA_041495805.1 Geobacteraceae bacterium | reverse complement strand
CGCACTACAGACGCCTTCTTGTTGACCACATGATCGATGAAGCCGGGGTCCTGATGGGTAAAGCCGTTGTGGGCCTGCTGCCAGACATGCGAAGCGAGCAGGTAATTGAGCGACGCGATCTTCCGCCGCCACGGCAATCCAGCGCTGATTTTCAGCCACTTGGCGTGCTGGTTGAACATCGAATCGATGATGTGAATGAACGCCTCGTAGCAGTTGAACAACCCGTGTCTTCCGGTGAGCAGATAACCCTCCAGCCAACCTTCACACTGATGCTCGCTCAGCATCTCCATGACCCGGCCGTCGGCTGCAAGAAACTCATCGCTCTCTTCTAATCGGGCTTCCCACTGTCGGCTGGTCACTTCAAAAACGGCGTTCAACCGGTTGGAAAGGGTCTCGTCGGGTCCGAAAATCCGGAAATTCCGTTGCTCCTTGTTGAGCTTGACCACCCCGGCCAGGAACTCTCCAAGCTCGTGGGTGTCGGCGGCCTGGACCGATCCCGGCGACGGCACATCAACCGCGTAGTCGCGAAAGTCGGGCATAACCAGGTCACGCAACAGGAGCCCGCCATTTGCGTGGGGATTGGCGCCCATCCGTCGATTCCCTTTGGGCGCCAGCTCCGCCAGTTCCGGCAAGAGACGGCCGCTTTCGTCGAAGAGTTCTTCGGGCCTGTAGCTTCTCAGCCACTCTTCAAGGAGCTTCAGGTGACCGGGATGCGCCGAATCCACCAGGATAGGAATCTGGTGTGCTCGAAAAGTTCCCTCGATCTGTACCCCATCGACTTCTTTCGGACCCGTCCACCCTTTGGGCGATTTGAGGACGATCATCGGCCAGCGTGGCCTTGTGGCGTCATTCTTGTTCCGTGCATTGCTTTGTATCCGCCTGATTTCCGAAATGGCTTTTTCTAAAACAGTTGCCATGAGTTGATGCATCTTTTCCGGATCATCGCCTTTAACAAAGTAAGGTGACCAACCGTAGCCAAGGAACAGTTGCTCCAGTTCCTTCCGGCTGATGCGGTCGAAGATGGTCGGGTTGGCAATTTTGTAGCCATTGAGGTGCAGGATGGGGAGCACGGCTCCGTCGGTGATCGGGTTCAGGAATTTGTTGGAGTGCCATGCCGTTGCCAACGGGCCGGTTTCCGCTTCGCCGTCACCGACCACGCAGGCGACGACCAGTTCAGGATTGTCGAACGCGGCCCCAAAGGCATGGCTGAGTGAATACCCCAACTCTCCACCCTCATGAATTGACCCCGGACATTCAGGCGAGACATGACTGGGAATCCCTCCGGGGAAGGAGAACCGGGTGAACAGTTTTTTCAGTCCGGCCTCATCCCGGGTGATGTTCGGGTATACTTCGCTGTAGGTGCCTTCGAGATAGGTATTGCCCACCAGCGCCGGTCCGCCGTGGCCGGGACCGGAGATGTAGATCATATCCAGATCATACTTTTTGATGACCAGATTCAGATGCAGATAGATAAAGTTCTGTCCCGGCGTGGTGCCCCAATGCCCAAGCAGCAACGACTTCACATGGGACGGTTGAAGCGGCTCCCGAAGCAAAGGATTGTCGTGGAGATAGAGTTGACCAACAGACAGATAGTTAGCGGCGCGCCAGTAGGCGTCCATCTTCCGGAGCTGCTCCGGGGAAAGGGTTTTTGTCTTCATGCTTCAATTCTCCTCATAAAAAGCCCTTTCTTGCGTTTATTTCAAGAGGAATTACTTGTCAGCCGGTTAATCGACCCAGTATCCCCGGCGATTGTAATGTCGATGCAGTTCGGTCTCATAATCCCGAGTCAGCAGAGACCCCTCAGTGTATTCCGGTGACTGCCTGATGGTCTCGCAGGTCAGATTGACGAAGACTTTCGACTCGATCCAACTAACGCGCTCGATCCATTGCGGTGAAACCAGGACCTTTTTTCCCGGCCACCAGTTTTGTGTATTGATGATCAGATAACGAATCGCCCAGGTCTCGTCATCGATGATAAAATCCTCGACGTGGCCGATCTCGCCGTCCGCGGCCTGGATGTGATGGCCGGTCACATCGCGAGTGCTGCGCAAATACGGATCCCAGGTTTTCTCGCCTCGGGTGTATTCCTTCAATTTTTCAGGGTCACGCACAATGAAGGGATAGGCGCCCCACATGTAAGGGCCGCCCCAATACATCGGCCATCCGTAAAACCCATAGAAGGCATCGTCGAATTGTTGCGAAACGGGCTTGTCACTCTCCAGGGGGGGACTCTCCTCGATCTGTTTTTTGGTCAGATTGATCTCGATGTTTTGCTTTTCATTATTCACCGCGACCAGCGCATACGGTGAGATCAACACCTGCCTGCCCGTAAGCCAGGTTCCTGTTTCGGCTACAAGATAGCGGATCGCCCAGTGCTGGGAATCGAAGTAGAATTCCTTGACCTTCCCAATTTCCCCGTCGAGGCTGTCCAGTTTGTAACCCTTTACTGTTTTGGCTTTGTTTAGCATGGTAGTGCTCCTTTTGTTCTTTGTGTTGTTTAATGCAACGGCAACACAGATTTCGAGGAAAGCTCGACATCGCTTATGTTCTGTTCAGGAATTAAATCGCAACTAACGTGCCAGAGAAGGCCTGCGCTCACTGTGAGTGCAAGGGTCTGATTGTACAGGGTAAAATCAGAAGAGAAAGTTCGGGGCGAAGGGGAAACCCTCAGCGTCATCCGTCATATCTGGCATAACTGCCATATATGACAGCCAACGTTGAGGCTTACCCGGCCAACGTTGCCAGGACTGCTTTTAATTCCATTTTGACTGTCCATTTCATATGCGATATCATATTTAATATGATATCCCGGATATGCTGCAACGGCTCAAGCAGATGGCGGAGTAGAAGTCCATGCCGCTTGGCACAGGCACGGCTGACGTAGTAGATTTGTAAGGTATTGGTTATCTATAGAAAAGAAAATCAAATAAGTGTCAGGTTCCGCCTCTGACAATAGTAAAGCTGACAGATTTGTTTCGAAATAATGAATGGAGGATATTCCCATGAACGATGAACAAGGAAATAACATCACCCTGGAGGCACTGGCTTCAATACTGGGCGGCTCATTCCTTATCAGTTATGCAATCCTGTTATTATGGTTTCTTATCTTTCTATTTGCCCCGGACTGTTTGTATGGGCTAAACACAAAATGGTTCGGAATAAGCAGGAGCGACTTTGATCTGATAAATTACGGCGGCATGGCTTTCTTGAAGACAATCAACCTGGTATTTTTTCTATCTCCCTATCTGGCCATAAAGTTGTTGTTGTGGAAAAGGCGAACTGGAAGGGGATGAGGGTCGTGAACGCACGATTATCTCTTCCTGATCATACTTTTAATCACGACAACGACCACCACCAAAATGGCGAGCACCGCCCAGATCAACATCTGTCCGCCCGCCCATCCACCCATCCATCCGGATGTATGATTCACCATAAAGCTCCTTTCGTTACGCCAGCCATCCGGCTAACAAGAATGTGAGCGGAGGCAACAGCCATGTCAGACCTCGATCCTGAACTCAGCGCCTTTCCCGGAATTGCGCACAGTGAGCCTTCCGTCCATATTTTTCTCGATGATGGCCTTCGACATGAAAAGACCGATCCCTGTCCCCTTGTCCGGTTCCTTGGTTGTAAAGTACGGATCGAAGAGTTTGTCCATGATTTCATCGGCGATGCCGCCGGCGTTATCGGTAATGGTTACTACTGTTTTTCCCACTTTAGCGGATGATCGCAGAGAAATCCGGGGATTGTCAACATTCCCCCCGACCAGCGCGTCACGGGCGTTTATCAGGATATTCATGAGTACCTGGGCATACTCATTGGGATATCCATTGGCCATCGGGTCACCTTCCGTCTGGAGAGCAATGCTGATATTCTGCTCCTTGAAACTCTTTTCGATGAGTGAGAGCGTACGCACGATCACCTGATTAACAGCGAAAGGAACAGCTTCCTTTTCAGACCTGAAGAAGTTCGTGAAGTCATCGATAGTTTGTGACATGTGCTCGATCAACTCCATGGAGTTGCCGACGTTGTTTTCAAGAAACTCCCTGTTGAATTCAGCGGATTCGTAGGCGAGAGGTAAATACTGCAATCTGATGGCAAGTGTGTTCAGCGGCTGCCGCCACTGGTGGGCGATATTGTTGATCATCTCGCCCATAACGGCCAGGCGGTCCTGCACAATCAGCATCTGGTCCTTCCGGCGCAGATCCTCCACAGTCTTGACGATGCGCGTTTCCAGAGTACTGTTGATCTCCACAAGCTCCTGTTGCTTTTCGGTGAGCAGATCCTCAGCACGTCTGCGCTCGGTAATGTCAATGACCGCGACGCGGCACTCTTGTCCCGACTTGCTGGCCAGTGCCTCGATCTGAACAAAGAGCTGATGATCTCCCTCTCTCGTGAGGGGGACTTCACATTCCTCTTTGCACCTGCTCTCAAAGACCTTGCTGAGGAAGTGTGTAAAGGCGGCACGATTGTCTTCCGTTAAGAAAAGCCCGAAGCGCCGGCCGAGCAACCGGGAGCGTTCGATTCCCAGAAGACCGGCGCCGCTCAGGTTTACGGCACAGATAGCCCCGTCTCGGTAGAGGGTAAAGTAGCCGACCGGGGCAAAATCGTAAAGGTCGGTGTACCTTTCCAGAGCCGACTCCACCTCATCCCTGGCCTGGCGGAGTTCCGCATTCTGCATCTCCAGTTCGACCTGGTGGACCTCAAGCTCATGAATAAGCCTTAGCATCTCTCCATCGGTTCGTGGTGGATGCAATCCAGCTGTTTTCACGCAGAGCCGCTCTTCCGCCTGCCAGCGCAATTCGGCTGCTTCAACTGCCTGTATCTTGTGTTTGTCGATGCCCATTGTTGACCCTTTGATTCAGGTTGTCAGGCTGTCCCGGCCGCCCTGCGCTGCATTCCGGGCGACGTAGTCAAGGTTGCTTTGGCGGAGTTTGCCGGCGGAGGAGGCAGAGTGAAGACTGTAAGGTTAAACAAGCACTCTTATCAGAATACTTCAGTCTTCACCCACTTTCTCCTTATATTGATCGTTATTTTTTATGCATCATCCGCTTTGCCGGTTTTTTCTCACCCATCTCCATGTGCTTCATTTTTTTCATTTTCATAAACTGTTCGTCCGTCAAAATAGTCCGCATTTCTTTCATGGCGCTTAACATTTCCAGATGATGCGCAGTTTTTATATCCGCAATTTTCTTAACCGCGGTGCCGGCCTTTTCAAGGTCAAAATCTTTAACATCCATGATGTCCTTCAGTTCAATCTCCGCGATCTTCAAGTCAGCTTTGAACCGGGCCTGTTTTTTTTGCATTTCGCTATGAATGGGCTTCATTTTCATGGTCTGGTCATCGGTAAGCCCCATCTTATCAGCATGTTCGCAGCACATTTCCATCCCCATCATGTCGTCCATCTTGTCCATATTGCACTTTTCCATCATTCGGCCATGTCCGCCCCTATGATCCTGCATGGACATATCCTTCATCTCTGAAAAAGCTGGCAGAGGCACGCTGAGCGCTAGCAGAGCCACTGCTGCCACCATTACGGATATAGAACATATTGCTTTCATTGCACATTCTCCTTTTTTTGTTGTTGCTGTTTGTTTTAACTTTTATACTCCTAAGACCCAATGCCTTTCGGAGCCCTTATTGCGGTGTATCATGCAACCGCAGCCTTGGATAACCCCTTATTTCCCTGCAGCTTCTGCTTCATTGCCCGGTTTCTTTGTTGGTCGTAATTTCAGATCACAGCCGGTTGTGCATTCTGTTTTTATTTCGCCCTGGGCTATGCCTAATTTAACCGTCTGCATCGAGTTTGTGTCTTTTGTGGACAGATCCACACCGGTAGTTGCGCAGCCGGTCAGGCATGTGATTGCTCCGAAGAGCACTGTGTTGATAAATAAGGCGGATTGAAATTTGAGCTTCATGATTGTTCACCTTTTTTTAAAATGCATTTTTGCCCGGTCACCTCAACATCACTTGAAAGCCTTGATCAACGCCTCAAACTGCACGTGAAATGATTTGTCGAATGACGTTACCAACGGGATCTTGCGATCGATACCAAGCAATTCGTAGACGGCCATCTGGGCGGCTCGCACCGAATACTCCACTGTAAAAACGACATCGTCCGGAATTTCGACGAACTGGCTGATGAACGCGAAGTTCCTTGATCCGCGAGGCACCGGCAGCGGTCGATCATTGCGCATGCGTGGCATGAACATGCT
>JBGQDJ010000165.1:0-6247 GCA_041495805.1 Geobacteraceae bacterium | reverse complement strand
GGCACGACCGGCAGGAGAGGAGCAACAACGTTCGTTTGTCCACCAGGCGCCGGCGGCGCGCCCTGAGAAGAGGGTACGGCCGTCGTGGCAGGTGAAACAGCCCCCTGCTTGGGAATCTGGGGTAAGGGAGGAGCGGGTGTGCTCGGCGCCGCCGGCAGTGCCGGGACGGCCGGGATGGCAGGCATGGCCGGGAATGCAGGCGCTGCCGGCACGCCGGTTGCCGGTGCTGCAGGCAACTGAGGCTGGGCCGTTCCCGTCATCGCAGGCGGTGCGGCGGTCACCGCTTTTTGGGCCGATTGAGGCGCGGGGATATCAGGCTCCTGTTCAAATGATCCATAGGGGTTGGCCAGCGACGGGTCATCCTCCTTCCCCGACCAGAACGACGACACATCGGCATCCGGTGCGGTTATGCCGCGCACTATGTGGGGGGTTATCGCCAGGATCAGCTCGGTTTTGTCGTTGGTCTTGTTCGTGCCTGTCAGAAGGGGGCCGATGATGGGAATATCCCCAAGGAACGATATCTTCCGTTTGCTGTCGGTCCTGTTGTCCTGGATGAGCCCGCCGATGATGCTCGTCTCCCCGTCCTTGAGGCTCAATACGGTGTCGAGGTTGCGGGTGCCGATGGTCACCACGGTCGCCAGTGCGGTCGAGTCGCCAATCGTCTGCGAGTTGATCACCGAACTTACCTCCAGACCCAGCTTTATGTTGATGTCATTGTTCAACTGAATGGTCGGCTCGGCGTTCACCTTCACACCAACATCCACGTACTGGACATTGACGCTGACCCCGCCTCCCACCGGCGATGACGTGGTCGTGATGGGAACCCGCGTCCCCACGTTGAACTTGGACTTCTCCCGGTTTTTCACCCTGATCTTCGGATTGGCCAGGGTCTGGCCCTTGGACAGGGTCTTGCCGAAATTGTATGTAGCGTTTGGCACCGTCAGGAAACCGCTGAATCCCCGCCAGTTGAATACTTGCAGTAGATTGGTAGGCCCTGAAGCCGTAACTGTGCTTCCCGTGGCAGAAGTCGTTGTGAGTGAATCGGAAAGAAACGTAGATCCCCCGTTAGGGGATATAGCCGCCGTCGAAACCGCATACTTGCTGAGCACGAGCCCGAAATTATCCGTGTTGCTCTTGGATATCTCTATGATTTCCACATCCAGCACCAGTTCCGCGTCCGGGATGTCGTTCGCCTCCAGGACCTTGCGCGCCACCTCGATCGATTCGGGGGTGTCGCGCATGACCAGGGCGTTTATATCTTCGTTCACATATATCTTCTTTGCCGGGAGCATGGTCCGGATCAGGTTGACCGCCTTTTTGGCGTCCAGCTTGTTCAACATGAAGGTCTGCACCTTCAGTTCTTCATACTGCTTGTCCTTTTCCGGGGTCTTTGCATAAATTATTATGGTGCTCTCGTTGAGCACCTTTCTCCCAAGCTTGTTCATGCCGGTGAGAATTTCCATGGCCTGATAAAACGTGGCGTTCTCCAGGAAAATGGTGACGTTCGAGTCTTTCATCCCTTCATCGAAAACAAAATTGATTCCCGAAAGCTGGGAAAGAATATTGAAGACCTCCTTGATTTTCGCGTCCCTGAACTTGAGGGTGATCGGCTTGGTGGACTTGAAGTTGAGCTCGAAACCGTCCAGCTTTGTCTTCCTGCTTTTCAGGAGCCGATCAACGGCCGCCTTGGCTTCCGTATTTTCCGGATCAAGCTCTGCGGCCTTCTTGTAGGAGGTGAGCGCCTCGCGCATCTTACGGTTTTTTTCGAACTCTTCCCCCTCATTCTGGAACCTGCGGGAATTCCTCAGCTTCATGGCAAGTTCACTCATCTGGACCGCGCGATCCAAAGAGGAATCCAGGGTATACGCGGTCTGGTACTCGCGTACGGCGTCATCATAATTCCGGGCGGCCCGATAATCCTCACCTCTTTTGAAATGAACCCTGGCCGACTCTTCACTTGCCTTGAGAAGACGCATCCGGTATTCACCCGCATCAGGATTGGCCGCTGCCGCTTCGGCATATTTCATTATCGCTTCATCAAGTTTGCCCTGTTTCTCCAGTTTCTGCCCCTTGTTGAAGGCGTTAAGGCCTCCAGCGCAGCCTGCGAGAAGAGGCAGAACAGAAATTAAGAGGACCAGTTTCTTTATAAATCGCATATTATGTAATCTCCTTAAAGGAAAGCCCGTCTTCATTATGCACAATCCCGATTCTACCTTTGGCCTCTTGCCGTTGGCGCAGCCCCGCTCGCCGGCGGCCTGCTATGCTGGAGCGGAATGACAACCTGTTCTCCTCCCGGCGCAATGGCAATGGTCATCATATTTTCGTTAATGTCGGCAACTTCGTATTTCCCGACTACCTTATCACCCTTTTTCACAAGGATTATCTCATTGTTTTTGGTCAGGAAAACAGTTTTGCGGTTCTCCTTCTGCAGATACCCGAGAAAAGCAAACTGTCCCACCTCTTCCATGGCGATCTGGGCCGGGGTCTTCACAACAGGCGGAGGTGGCGGCGGAAGTGGCGCAGGTGGAGCCGGCTTTATCGGTTTTTTTGGAATAGACGCCAATTTAATCTCGTTCGAGAAGATCGGGCGGAAAATGTTGCGGCGGAAACCCGAAAAGCGCGGCATTTCCCTGTCCAGGAGTTCAAGGTGAAGTTTATAGTCATCTTGAGCCTTATTGATCATTCGATAAGAATCGACCTTCATTCCCGTCGTATATTTCAACTTCACGACGCTCCTCTGCTGCGGTAGGCGCATGAAACTGTAGGCAACTGATATGGCAAATACTGCCAGGAGGAGAGCAAGGGCCATTTTCTGCCGGTTCATTATCCCTCCACCCTGAAGTATGCGGTCAATTGGAGCCTCATATCAACTAATTCTTCGTCTGATTTGCCGTTGAGGGAAATATCGTCGATAACGGCAATTTCCCGATATTTCTCAATGTCCGCAATAAAACTCTTGATGGCCGCATACTTGCCTGAAACATTGAAGCCTATGGAGTAGGCGAGAAGATTCTCCCCTTTGATCAACGTCGGTTTATAGGTAATCGCCCCGACTTTGAGAGAATTATTGACCGCCGTCTCGAACAGCTCACCGATAAATCCGGCGAATTCCCTCTTCGGGGATATCCTCGCGCGCCATGTCTTCAGGTCCGCTGTTCCCTGCCGGTATATGGCAGCTGCATCCATGGCAGGTTCCGCGGCTGCCTGCGCTCTCTTTTCCGACCATTTGCGCTGGAGATCCGCAAGCTGAGGCTCAAGATAGGCCGACGAAAATACATAGAGCCCCAGATTCGCCACTATCAGTATGGATATGCAGATAAAAGACTTCTGCCGAGATTTTAATATTTGCCGGAAGATATCTGTTTTCATCTGTACTTTGCCTTGCAGGTGATACTGAAACCTGTTCCATTGCGGCCTTCCGGCCCCTGGACATTAGTCTGGCTTATGAGATAGACCTCGGTGAATAATTTCGATTCTTCCAGATTTTCCATGAATTTTCTCAAGTTGCCGAAATTCTTTGCCATGCCCGCAAGCTTAAGCCCATCATCCTTGGGAGAGGGCTCAATCGAAGCAATGGCGATCCCTTCAGGGACAACACTCTCCAGTTTATCGAACAGGGTCAGCCAATCAAAACTCTTCTGTTCGATTATGCCGTTGGCGAATTTAATGCCGGCCAGCAGGGCCTGATATTCCTTTTCCGGGACTGCCGCGCTTTTCGTCCCCCTTGCACTGCCTTCAAGAATCTTGATTCCATGGCTGAGTCTCCCCTTCTCCCCGAAACCTGCTGCAATGTTTCTTGCATTGACCAGCAGCAAAAGGGTCAGGAGTATAAGAGCGCCGGCGATGAAAAAATTCAGCCGCCTCATATTGATGTAGATTCTGGTTGCCAGATTTATCGTCAGTCGCATCAGAGGTTCCTTGCGGCGGCGCCAAGGGCGGCGGCATACCTGCGCATCGTTTTCCCGTCGGATCCCTGGCAGTTGTCCCGGACAACAACCCGTTCAGCATCCAGCAGCACGGGGTCGGTCCCCGTTGCATCGGCAACCAGGGCGCAGAACGCCTCGGCGTCATCTCCCGAATAAACACAGAAAGATTCAGTGGGAGAATGACCGGGAAATTTCTCCTTGAATATCAGGAACGAACTGTTGATCTCGCGAAAGATGCGGTTGGGTTCCGAAATACCTCCGGACACCTCTTTTACCCTGCAAAACTCCAGTCTGCCGTTATAAAATATCAGGATTCCGACCACGTTATCATGGCAGGTAACGAGCAGAGAGTTTTCAGAGAGGTCCAGGCGCTGCGCGAATAGAGCATACAGGTTGAACGTGGTGAAATCAATCCGGTTCGGTTCCAGACCGGCCTCTACCAGCAGATCTTCATACTGACGCACTACCGGCCGGGCGATCAGGGAGACCAGGAGTGAAACCTCGCCCGTTTCTTTTTCCTGAATCACCTGATAATCAAGGTGGGCCTCATTTATATCGAAAGGGTAGTTCTTCTTCAACTTCCAACGGATAATATCAGCGCCTTCATCCCTGCTTTTGAACCTTGTCTCGATATCCATCAACATTGTCCGTCCGGTTGAATCCGGCAGCGACAGAGAAACCTGATCTGGATGCGGCGGAAGCTTCAGATGCAGCTCGCGAATTACCGCAACAAAGGCCTTCGGGTTCAGGACATTCGCCTCCCGCAGGGAAAATTTCATCGTATCCGCGGGGAATGGCGCCGTGGAAAAGGCGGTAAGAGCGGGCATGTCATTTTTGCCTGACACGAGAACGATCCTCGCCCCGTCATTACATATTTCAATTCCCATTGCCTTTTTGGAAAAAATCATAAATTCTTCTCGTTAACAGCTATATCGATCATCTTGAAGCCGACACCTCTTGCCTTGCTTCCGCCTTTACTCAACAAAAGTGACGCGGTTGATCTCCCTGATTGAAGTCTCCCCCGCTAAAACCTTTTCCACCGCCGATTCGCGCAGGAAAATCGTCCCTTCCTCCCTTGCCGCCTTTTTCAACAGGGTCACAGACGCCTTGCTGATGATAAGCTCGCGAATGGCATCGTTAAGATCCAGGAGTTCAACAATGGCCGACCTACCGCGGTAACCGGTGCCGTTGCACTCATTGCAGCCATTTGGATCGAAAAAGGTTGCATCCCTGCATCTTCCGGGGTCAATGCCCGATTCCCGGAGAGCATCATCGGAGAAACATATTGGTGCTTTACATTTATTGCAGAGCTTTCGCACCAGACGCTGGGCCATGACGCAGTTCAGACACGAAACGAAATTGTAGGGGTCGATCCCCATATGAATGAACCGCCCAAGGACGTCAAATGCATTGTTGGCATGCACAGTGGTAAATACAAGATGTCCTGTGAGCGCCGACTGGACGGCAATCTGAGCGGTTTCCGGGTCCCTGATCTCGCCGACCATTATTTTGTCGGGATCGTGCCTCAGAATGGAACGGAGACCTCGGGCAAAGGTCAAACCCTTTTTCTCGTTGACCGGAATCTGCACGATCCCCCGCAGGAGATATTCCACCGGGTCTTCAATAGTTATTATCTTTTCCTCTCCGGTAAATATCTCCGATAATGCCGCATAGAGAGTGGTGGTTTTACCTGAGCCTGTCGGACCGGTTACCAGGACCATCCCGTAAGGTTCGCCGATCATCTTGCGCAGACGTTTGATTTCTCGCTCGGATATGCCCAGTACATCAAGGGTCAGACCTTTCAGGTCGTTTGCGATGCTTTCCTTGTCGAGGATACGGATAACTGCATCCTCACCGAAAGCGCTGGGCATAATCGATACACGGAAATCTATCGATTTGTCACTTATTTTTACCTTGAATCTGCCGTCCTGGGGGATGCGCCGCTCGGAAATATCGAGTTCGCTCATTACCTTGAGCCGGGAGATGATCGGTCCCTGGAAATGGAGGTCGATAGGTTCGGTTGCCTTGTAGAGAACACCGTCTATCCGATATTTGATTATAACACCTTCCTGGGCGGTTTCGATATGTATGTCGCTTGCCCGTCTTGTGAGGGCGTCTAGTATGGTTGAATTGACCAGCTTGATGATCGGACTTGTATCGGCGGTAATCTTTTCAACCGACAGGACTTCGTCCCCCTTCTCGGTTTCCGTCACAAGCTGCAGCATGAAATCTTCGGAAACCTCTCTGAGGACGCGGCTGGTCCCTTCTCCCCTTTTTAATATCTGGATTATCTGGCTCTTGGTGGCAACCCTGATTTTGAG
>JBGQDJ010000164.1:0-6251 GCA_041495805.1 Geobacteraceae bacterium | reverse complement strand
TGATCTTGAGCGGATATCCACCAAGGGCTTTGTCGGGACTCTTGACGGTTTTAACGTCGCCAAGACGCTCCTGGTCATAGAAGGCTCCAACAGAAACCTGGAGTTATCCGCGCGCAACGTAAAGGACGTGAAGATATTGAAGCCCGAAGGGCTGAATATTTTTGACATGATTAAATACAAGAACATCATATTTACACAGGACGCGGTGCGAAAAGTCGAAGGAGCGTTTAAGTCATGAATATTTATGACGTGATAAAAAAGCCCTTGATTACTGAAAAGACAACTACCGAGAAGGACGCCCGGAATATCATCGTTTTTGTGGTGCATCGGGACGCCAACAAGATTGAAATCAAGGAATCGGTGGAGAAACTTTTCAAGGTTGAGGTTACTGCGGTAAAGACAGCCACGGTGGCCGGCAAGTTGAAGCGTGTCGGCAAGCAGGCCGGCAAGCGCCCCAACTGGAAGAAAGCCTACGTTACCCTGAAAGAGGGAAACAACGTCGACTTTTTTGAAGTGTAAACAATGACCATGGAGTGGATTTAAATGGCTATCAAGAGTTATAAACCGACTTCAGCAGGGCGTAGGCACCAGACCTGCTCCACTTTTGAGGAAATTACCACCGCCAAACCGGAAAAGTCGCTGCTTGCCACGCTTAAAAAGAGCGGCGGCAGGAACAGCCTTGGCCGGGTAACTTCCAGGCATATCGGCGGCGGACACAAGCAGAAATACCGGATAATCGATTTCCGCAGGGACAAGCATGACATCCCGGCCAAGGTTGCTACGATCGAGTACGACCCGAACCGGAGCGCCCGCATCGCCCTTCTTTTCTATGTAGACGGCGAGAAGCGCTACATCCTCGCACCGCTCGACCTGAAGGTGGGAGATACCATCGTTGCCAGCGCGACGGCGGATATCAAGCCGGGGAATGCCCTGCCCCTTAAGTCGATACCTCTCGGTTCCATCATTCACAATATCGAGATGAAGATCGGAAAGGGTGCGCAGCTTGTCCGCAGCGCCGGCACATTCGCTCAGTTAATGAACAAGGAAGGGAAATATGCCCAGGTGAAGCTCCCCTCCGGCGAGGTGCGCATGGTGCTTCAGGAGTGTTTTGCCACCATCGGACAGGTTGGCAACATTGACCATGAGAATATCTGCATTGGCAAGGCAGGCCGCTCCCGCTGGCTCGGCAAACGCCCCAAGGTTCGCGGTGTTGCTATGAACCCGGTGGATCACCCCCATGGCGGGGGTGAGGGAAGAACTTCAGGCGGACGTCATCCGGTGACGCCATGGGGTATCCCGACCAAGGGGTACAAGACGAGGACCAACAAGACCTCGTCCAGGTTTATAGTTAAGTCTCGTACCAAGTAAATCAAAACTTCAGAGGACTGAAAAATGGCAAGATCGATAAAAAAGGGGCCTTTCGTTGATGCCCACCTCGAAAAAAAAGTGCAGTCTGAAGGCTCGGCGTCCAAAAAGATTATCAAGACCTGGTCGCGCCGCTCAACAGTGACCCCGGACTTTATCGGCTTGACCTTCGCTGTGCATAATGGCAGAAAATTCATACCGGTCTTTGTGACGGAAAATATGGTAGGGCACAAGTTGGGTGAATTCGCTCCCACAAGAACGTTTTACGGTCATGCGGCCGACAGGAAAAGCAAGCTGAAGAAGAAGTAAACGCCAAGGAGCCTTGAATGGAAGCAAGCGCCAAATTGTCATCCGTACGTCTTTCCCCCCGGAAAACACGCTTAGTGGTTGATCTGGTAAGGGGTAAACAAATACAGGACGCTCTCAATATACTGAGGTTTTTACCACAGCCTTCCGCCAAACTTATTTCGAAGCTTCTCAGTTCGGCTGTGGCTAATGCGGAACAGAAGGGGGCGTCTGATGTGGACCGCCTCTTTGTTAAGGCCATCTCTGTGGATGGCGGTGCGGTAATGAAACGTTTTCTCCCCCGGGCCATGGGGAGGGCGAGCAAGATAAGGAAACCGACCAGCCACATATCCGTGGTCCTGGCTGAAAAGAAATAAGCATAACTGCGGAGGTGATGTTTTGGGTCAGAAAGTAAATCCAATTGGGTTCAGGCTTGGGGTTATTAAAACTTGGGATTCCCGGTGGTATGCAAAGGCGGACTACGCTAAGCTACTTCACGAGGACCTTAAGCTTCGCGCCTTTTTGAAAAAGCGTTTGTATAGCTCCGGAGTTTCCAAAATAGAGATCGAAAGGGCCGCCAACAAGGCCAAGATCAATATATACACCGCCAGACCCGGACTGATTATCGGCAAAAAAGGGTCTGAAGTGGAAACGCTCAAAAAAGAACTGGCCAAGCTCACCGATAAAGAGATTTTTCTGAATATACAGGAAGTGCGCAAGCCGGAACTTGATGCGCAGCTTGTGGCGGAAAATGTCGCTTTGCAGCTGGAGCGCCGGATCGCTTTTCGACGTGCCATGAAAAAGAGCGTTACATCTGCTCTAAAATTCGGCGCAAAGGGGATCCGGATTACCTGTTCCGGTCGTCTTGGCGGTGCGGAGATGTCTCGGACTGAATGGTATCGCGAAGGACGGGTCCCGCTACATACCTTGCGGGCGGACATTGACTACGGATTTGCCGAGGCCAAAACGACATACGGCATTATCGGCGTCAAGGTCTTTATATTCAAAGGTGAAATTCTTCCCGGCCAAAACTAGAACAGGAGTCGTTTGCGATGTTAATGCCGAAAAAAGTAAAGTATAGGAAGCAGATGAAGGGAAGAATGGGAGGGACCCCCCAGAGGGGAGTCACTCTTTCCTTCGGCGAGTACGGACTGCAGGCGCTGGAGTGCGGATGGTTAGATTCACGGCACATCGAGGCTGCGCGTATTGCGATGACCCGCTATATCAAGAGGGGTGGAAAGATCTGGATACGGATATTCCCGGACAAGCCGCTGACCTCCAAACCCGCTGAAACACGTATGGGCAAAGGCAAGGGTTCGCCGGATTCGTGGGTCAGTGTTGTAAAGCCGGGCATTATCCTCTACGAGATGGAGGGGGTCACCGAGGAAACAGCGCGTGAGGCACTGCGGCTGGCTGCATATAAACTTCCTATCAGGACGAAATTTATTTCAAGGAAGGAATACAATGAAGGCTAATGAACTTAGAAATATGACCGCAGACGAGCTTCAGAAGAAGGATAGGGACCTTGTTCAGGAACTCTTCAACCTCAGGTTTCAGCTCCATACCGGCCGCTTGGAAAACAGCTCCCGGATTTCCGATGTAAAGAAGGATATTGCGCGGGTAAAGACCATCCTCCAGGCAAAAAGGGGTTAGAGAGGCAAGATATGAGTGAACACGGCAACAGAAAGACAAGGATCGGGATTGTAGTCAGCGACAAAATGGACAAGACAGTGGTGGTGAAAATAGATCGCCTCGTCAAACATCCCGTTTACAATAAATATATCAAGAGAGGGGCCAAGTATAAGGCCCACGATAATGATAACAGCTGCAAGATCGGTGATCGTGTGCTGATTGTGGAAACCAGGCCTCTCAGTAAGGACAAGCACTGGAGAGTACGTCAGATAATAGACAAAAGCGCTTAATTCAGGAGTAACCCATGATACAGATGCAAACCATACTGGATGTTGCGGATAATTCCGGGGCCAAAAAGCTTTTTTGCATAAAAGTGCTGGGCGGTTCAAAGAGGAAATATGCAGGTATCGGCGACATAATCGTGGCTTCGGTAAAGGAGGCCATCCCAAATTCCAAAGTGAAGAAAGGGGATGTCGTGAAGGCCGTTGTGGTCAGGACAGCCAAGGAAATCGGCCGGCTTGACGGCTCCTATATCCGCTTTGACGGCAATTCCGGCGTAGTTATCAACAATCAGAAAGAGCCTGTAGGGACGCGTATTTTCGGACCGGTCGCCAGGGAACTCCGCGCCAAGAAATTCATGAAGATCATATCGCTTGCGCCCGAAGTACTCTAAACTTGATTTTGGATTTGGAGATAAGAAGATGCTAGGAAAGAATCTGCACGTAAAAAAAGGCGACACTGTGATGGTCGTAACGGGCAAGGATAAGAGCAAGACCGGCAAGGTGCTGCTGATACTCCCCAAAAAAGATGGTGTGCTGGTTGAAGGCCTTAATATTGTCAAGCGGCATACCCGCGCTCGCGGTAATGAGTCTGGAGGCATCAACGAAAAGGAAGCCCCGATTCATGTTTCCAATGTCATGGTTTATTGCGGCAAATGTAAAAAACCGGTAAGAACCAGGACGAATATCCTTGAAGACGGCAAGAAGACCCGTGTATGCGTAAAATGCGGCGAGTCTTTCGATAAATAGCACGGAGGGGTAAATGGCTAGGCTGAAGGAGCTTTATAATACAGAAATGATACCAAAGTTGATGAAGGATTTAAACTTTCGGAATGTCATGGAAGTGCCGAAACTGCAGAAGATCGTGATCAATATGGGACTTGGAGAGGCTATCCAGAACGTAAAGATCCTTGATTCGGCCGTTGTGGAACTGGCTACTATTGCCGGCCAGAAACCGGTTATCACCAAGGCGAAAAAATCGATTGCGAGCTTCAAGCTCCGTCAGGGAATGCCCATTGGCTGCGTTGTAACACTACGCAGGGATAAGATGTATGAATTCCTGGATCGCCTGGTCAATGTATCCCTCCCCCGCGTAAGGGATTTCAAGGGTGTTTCCGGCAAAGGCTTTGACGGCATGGGGAACTACTCCCTTGGGGTCAAGGAGCAGCTGATTTTTCCGGAAATCAATTATGACAAGGTCGATAAAATCAAGGGAATGAATATAACCATAGTAACCAGCGCCAGGAACGATGAAGAAGGCAGGGCGCTGTTAAAACTCATGGGTATGCCCTTCAGGAACTAATAGAGCTTTGGAGGAAGACAGTGGCTAAAACATCCATGATAATCAAGGCGCAGAGAGGAAGCAAGTTCAAGGTGCGGGAGTACAATCGCTGCCCTTTGTGCGGCAGGTCAAGGGCATACTACCGGAAATTTGACATGTGCAGAATCTGCCTGAGAAAGCTTGCCTCCAATGGCCAGCTTCCCGGCGTAATCAAATCCAGTTGGTAGCAACTAGAGAACCAGTACAGAGGAGTATAAATCGATGTCGATGACCGATCCTATTGCCGATCTTCTCACCCGAATCAGAAACGCCAATATGGCGAAGCTGCAGAAGGTCGATGTTCCCTCGTCAAATATGAAGGTGAGCATAGCAAATGTATTGCGGAGTGCGGGCTTTATCAAGAATTATAAAGTCATCGCCGATCAGAAGCAGGGCATACTGCGCATTTACCTCAAATTCATTGATGAGAAAGATCCGATTATCAACGAGATCAAGAGGATCAGCAGGCCCGGCAGCAGGAGATATGTGAAAAGCGACAAAATCCCCAGCGTGAAGAACGGCATGGGTGTGGCCATCCTTTCCACCTCCAAGGGAATACTCCCTGACAAGGCAGCGCGAGAGGCCGGAGTGGGCGGCGAAATTCTCTGCACCATCTGGTAAACACAACACCAAGGAGCATTCAGCATGTCCAGAATTGGCAAACTCCCCATTGCGATACCCCAAGGGGTTAAAATAACATTGGAAGACTCTGTCATACAGGCGGTAGGTCCCAAAGGGACCCTTTCCCGCAAGATCATGGATGGGGTGTCCGTTGAGCTTGACGACAAGAGCATTGTGGTAAAACGCTCTGATGACGGGATCAAGTCACGTTCAGCCCATGGCCTGACCAGAACCCTTATCAACAACATGGTTGTCGGCGTCACCAACGGTTTCGAGACCCTTCTTGAAATCACCGGCGTAGGTTACCGGGCTGAGGCAAAAGAGAATTTTCTCAATCTGAGTCTCGGTTATTCCCACCCGATCAATTTTCAACTACCAACGGGGATTACCGTAGATGTTGAAAAGATGACCAAACTTTCGGTAAAGGGGATTGACAAGGAACTGGTAGGACAGACTGCGGCAAAAATCCGCTCATTCCGTGGACCCGAGCCTTACAAAGGCAAAGGGATCAGGTATGCCAAGGAAATCATCCTTAGAAAAGCCGGCAAGACCGGCAAGAAATAGTAACGTCAAGGAGAAGTACATTGAGTTCTCTAGATAAAAAAAGAGCAGCCAGAGTAAAGCGGCAGGTCAGGGTAAGAAAAAAAATCAGGGGGAGTTCCGACCGCCCCAGGTTGAATGTCTTCAAGAGCGCCAGGCACATTTACGCGCAACTGATAGATGATACGACCGGCAAAACGCTCGTGGCG
>JBGQDJ010000163.1:0-6313 GCA_041495805.1 Geobacteraceae bacterium | reverse complement strand
GGATAAGACTGACCAGCGAATTGTCGCTCTCCCATCCGTAATTCACTTTTGGTAGAGCGTTCTCTTCAACCACCACCGCGGAATCAAATGGTGTGCCGGCCCCCCTGTTGTCCTGCATCATCCTGCTCCCGTCTCTGGAGCCCTGCTGAAACCCCTGCCTGATATCCGCCGAAACATTGAAGCGGTCCATGGTGATATTCTGCCGGGAAAGGGTTTCCTTTAATGTGTCAATATTCTGCATCAGCGCTTCCTTTACGGCACGGTTTTCCGTAACTATCTCCACCTTTAGACGCTGATCTTCCATCCGCAGATTGATTTTCAACTCCCCCAACTCCTCCGGATGCAGTCTCAGGGTAATGTTCCCTTTGTTTGACCCGTAATCACCGCTCTCCAGCTTCTCCCTGACCTGGTGCTGGATTTGCTCCGCAAATGGCTGCTTTCCATCATTTACAGGGGTTGACAACCTGTTTTCCCCATTTATCCGCGTTTCCCCCGGTCTGAGGACAACGAGGCCGGGGTTATCCATTCCTGCTGATTTGTCTTCCCTCCCCATGCCGGGAACTTCTCCTCCTGCCTCCTTGACCAATGACTTGGTCTCACCGGCGAACGCAATTTCAACCTGTAGTTGCGCTTGCCCCGGATCTGTGCTGTTCAGCCCTGGCTTCGCCGAAAGGTCCATGATGTTTAGTTCAGGTTTAATCGCAGGATCTGCGACGTAAAGGTTCGACTTGATCGACTGGTCTGCATCTTTCAATCCCTGTTTTGCAGTCCGGATGCCTGATGTGATCGAGGAAACGATGCCGCTGAAGTTGCTTGCAGCTTCGCCGGCCGAGGCCATGTATGCATTTGCAACCTCTTTCCCCCCAATCCGGATTTGAACGGTGACCGGGATCTCTGCTACTGTTGCCGGCTCCTGCATGGGATTGCCGGTTTCCTGACTGCCGGGAGCAGAGATGTCGGCATTTTGTCCCTTGGCAGGCTGGAGGGGAATTCCATTGAGTTTTGGAGAAACTACCTCAGCTTGGGGCATTGTTACATCTGCCGCCTGTTTCATACCCTTATCCCGAGGTTTCGCGACCGCGTCGGGGTTTGCTCCGGACCCCGGCGGAATCTGTTGATACGACGATCTCTCCGCGGAGATTGCAGCATTCCGTGGTGACGATGACTCCTGGATGAATACTGAAAATTCCGAATTGTCCGATGTCGCATTAACCGCATTGTTTGGCACTCCGGCGCCTTTTGCCGTTTTGCCGGATATGTCGGATTGCATACCGGATGGTCCCGTCTCCGTTATTGCCGTTGCCGTACCATCCTGCAACGGAAGTGTTGCTGATTGTGCCGGAGTTGTTGCTTCCTGTTTTTCCCCTTTCGCATTTACCGGCTGGAGGGACAACTGTTGCCGGTTCTGTGATGAGAGTTCCGCCGATTGCCCCCCGGCCACGGACCCGGCTTGCGCATTGCCGCCTATGGCCGAAATTGCCGTTTCGTCTTTCCGGGACGATTGCATTGCCAACATTTCGGGCAATGGATCGGCGGTATTCAGAGCGATGACGGGATTGGCCGCTACAACTGGTTGCGACCATGGGAGATCCGTCAGCACCGGGTAAGCAGGCGTTTCCTGGACCTCTCCTCCTGGAGAGTGATCCCCAGGTTCTTCACAATGTTCCGACAAGGCCGCTGTTTCCGGCCCGGCCTCCGCACCCTGTCCGGATTCCATTTCAGCCGCCTGCTGTTGCATCGAAGCGGCTATCACCTTCAGGAACATGGCATTTGCTGAAGGATCGGTTGACACCCGTGAATCTTGACCCATCCCTGCCCGCTGTTCAAGCAAACGGGAAAACCGCGCGGACAGCAGTGGACTGGATTGCGGGCTTCCCGTTTCTTCTGCGCCGGCTGTCCCGTTCACTGCCTGGGACAACTGCGCCGGTAACGTCATAATTGCTGAAACTTCCATTCTTTTCACCTCCCTTCCCTGAATAATATCTGTTTTACCCAAACCTGTCCGGAAGCGCCGCTATTTCCTCCCCCGGATGGCGATTTCTTCCATGAGGTTCTTTTCCTTTTCAGCTATCTGTCTCTGCATCTCCCGGACACTCTTTTTTTCCAGCGATTCGAGCATTTTTTTCCCTTTCGATGCATCGATCAGTGTTTCCCTTTTCCTTGTCACTTCATGGTCCAAAAGTCCTATGTTCGTTCGCTGGCACTTGAAATCCACGCTCTTCATCCGGAAAAATGAAGAGTAAATCTGGAGTTCCTGGGCGGTGATACCTTCCTGCTGGCGGTTCATGAATTCCGAATCGAGTCGGCTCACCTTTTCTTCCTCGCATTTAAGCAGTGTGTTTGCATTTTCAAGCTCCTGACTGGCTTCAGCAAACTCAACCTTGCTCACTTTTTCCATTTCCTTCCTGTATTTCAGCACCTGGTCCAGCCTGAAGCCCGTTTTGCCCATCTTTTTGCTCCGTTAATAAGTGTCGAGGATGAAATTCAGAGTGCAATACCGTCGTCAAATATCCGCTGAAGCATCTCGATTGACGACTCGACACAGCACTTATCGTGAACTTCCTGTTTCTGGTAAGCGATCATCTCATCCATCTTGGCGATTACGTAATCGATCTTCGGATTGCTCCCCGGTTTGTACGCCCCTATATTGATGAGATCTTCCGACTGGTGATAGAGCGCGAGTGATTCCCTGAATTTCCCCGCAAGTTTCTGGTGCGTTTTGTCCGTAACATTCGTCATAACCCTGCTCGCGCTGGCAAGGACGTCAATCGGAGGGTAAATGCCCCTCGCCGCCAGTTCCCGGGAAAGGACGATATGGCCATCCAGTATGCTGCGCATGGAATCGGAGATCGGCTCGTTGAAGTCGTCCCCTTCAACCAGCACCGTATACAATCCGGTTATGCTCCCCCGCGAAAAATTGCCGGTTCGCTCCAGAAGTCTCGGCAGGGCGGCGAACACCGATGGTGTATATCCCTTTGTGGTAGGAGGCTCCCCGATGGCGAGTCCCACCTCCCGCATGGCCATGGCGAATCGTGTGGCCGAGTCCATCATCAGAAGCACCTTCTTACCCTGGTTCTGAAAAAACTCGGCGATGGTCGTGGCGATATAGGCGCCTCTCATCCTTACCAGCGGGGGCTGATCCGATGTCGCGACCACAACTACCGACTTCCTCAATCCTTCCTCCTGCAAGTCCTTTTCGATGAACTCCCGGAGTTCCCGGCCACGTTCACCGATCAGGGCGATAACGTTTACGTCGGCTTCCGTGTGACGGGCTATCATTCCGAGCATGGTGGACTTCCCCACACCCGAGCCGGCCATGATCCCCACCCTCTGCCCCTCACCGCAGGTCAACAGTCCGTTTATGGCGCGAATGCCCAGATCGAGCGGTGTATTGATCGGGGTGCGTTTCATGGGATTGACCGGATTTGCATAAATCGGATACTCCTCATCAACGAATATCGGTCCCTTATCGTCGATGGGTTCTCCCAGACCGTTTATCACCCGTCCCAACAAACCGTTCCCGACACCTAGCGAAGATTTTTGCCTCCTTACCGAAATAAGACTGCCGAGCCCGATCCCACGCAATTCTCCGAGGGGCATGAGTAGGGTCTTGTTGTCCCTGAAGCCGACCACCTCCGCGGGAATGGGACTGCCGTGCGTCGGATGTATCTCGCAGAGAGAGCCGACCGCCGTTTCCGGACAGAATCCTTCGATCACAAGGCCGACCACCTGGGCCACCTTGCCGTGAAACCTTATCGGCCTGATGGACTGCATTGCCGGTATATATTTTCTCAGGTCTACCTTAAGTGCTTTCAATGGGCAATTCCTTGGCTGGCTTGGATATAAGCGTGTCGGCATCCGTAATGTCGTACAGAATGCTTCTCTCCTCGATCAGATTTCTATATATTTCATCCAGTTGGGCTTCTATCCGTGCGTCTATAATCCCAGCGGAACTTTCGACCACACATCCTCCAAGCGTCATCGCCTCATCGGACTTGAGGGTGATCTGCCGCTGATCCCCTGCTCCGGCAAGAAACAGTTCCCTGTTGGAAGATATAACCTTGTAATCCTCCGGATGGAGACAGAGGACGATATCATGATGCTCGGGGAATTCCCGTAATGCCTCGTTCACCAGCAGCGCCATAATCTGCCGGTCGGATTTTATCTCCTGGCGGATGATCTTCTTTGCCACCATGAAAGCGAGTTTCAGCAGTTCCTCTTCGCTCTCCTTTACAATCCTTTCCCTCAGTTTTGAGACTATCGAGACGGCTCCCGTAAGCGCGCAGCAGATGCCGGAAAGGTCATCATCGGCCTGCTTTCTTTCCTCTTCGACCCCCCTGGCGTATGCATCCTGGATCCTGCTCTCCAGAACCTCCTCACTAATCATGATCATGCCGCTGGTGTCATTAACCGCCTCGGCAAAGCAAGCTTCCGCACCAGGTTCCTGCAAATCACCAGTCGAAGATTGAGAAGCGCCTTCCGGGAAAAACGGCATAAATCCGTCACCCCCGCCATGGAACCCCTGCAAGGGCTTCCTCTGGAAATGATCGAAACTGTAAGCGGCGACCGGCCTGTCTCCATAATTTCCCGACTTGATAACCCTAGACGAGGACATCATCGCCTCCGCGCCCTGCAATGACTATCGTTCCTTCTTCCTCAAGCTTGCTGGCCACCTTGACAATCTCCGTCTGCGCCTTTTCCACGTCCGACAGGCGGACCGGGCCCATGACTTCGAGGTCTTCCTTGATCAACTCGGCCGCTCGGGAAGAAATGTTCCGGAATATCTTTTCCTTTAGTTCGTCCGTGCAGGTCTTGAGGGAAAGGGTCAGGGTCTCGGTGCTTACTTCCCTCATGATCATCTGTATAGAGCGCTCATCCAGGGTGAAGATATCTTCGAAGGTAAACAGGTGCTTGCGTATAATCTCCGCCAGCGGCGGGTTGAGAACATCGAGAGAGTCCAGGATCTGCTTTTCCCTGCTCCGGTCCAGGTGGCCGAACACCTCTACTACCTTTTCCACGCCACCCACCTTGAAGCGCTGGACTCCCCCCATGGAGGTGAATTCTTTCTTGATTACGTCGTCAATCTCGGAGAGTATTTCCGGGGAAACCTGGTCCACATCGGCGATGCGCATTATCACATCCGCCTGCAGCTCCTGGGGGAGATGTCCAATCACCTCTCCGGTCTGTTTAGGCTTCAGTTTGGCGAGTATTACAGCGATTGTCTGCGGATGTTCCTGGGAGAGGAAATTCGCTATGGTCTTTCCATCCATGTTGGCCAGAATATCAACCATTTCGCCGCGTGAAGAGTAAAGCTCAAGCATCAGCAATTCCGCCTTCTGCGGACCGAGTGACTTTTCCAGGACCTTCTTGACGAACTCCTCTCCCTGGGAAAAGAAGCCGGACGACGGGTCCGTCATACCCGTGAATTCCTGCATGACCTTGTCGATCACCGGACGGGAGACGTGACCCAATCCGGCCATGCTCTGCCCGATTTTTTTTATCTCATCATCGTCAAGATGCTCGAAAACCCTGGTTGTAGCTTCCGGACCGATAAAAAGTAGAAATATGGCCGCCTTGTCAGCTCCGTTCATCTAAAACCCCTGCGGTAGTCATGTAGTTGTTATGATTCATTCTGCTTCAGCCAGCTCTGCAAGACCTGGGCAGTCTGATACGGGTCTTTTTTCACCTATTCAACGAGTTCAAGCTGGTTGACCTTGCTCATCGCCAGTTGCGCCTGCTGTGATGCATCGCTCAGATGTTGCGTGCCGTCCTCGAGGCTTTCGAAAGATGACGCGCCGACGGGCCTGTGTGTGCCCAGGCTTTTCACCATCGGCCTGATTACCAGGAAGATCAGGGCCAGGAAAGCGATTCCTATAAGTATGTTCTTCAACAGGGACATCAGTATCGGCGCCTCCCACCAGGGAGAACTGCCCGAATCATCCCCTTCGGTCGCCACATCCCGGAATGGTATATTGGCAACCGTGACCTGGTCTCCCCTTCCCTGGTTAAAGCCGACAGCACTCTTGACAAGCGCATCTATCTTCTGCAATTCATCCGGGTTCAACGGCACATATTTCGATTGGGGAGCCCCTTTTTTCTTGCTCACCACTTTTTCGTATTTCCCGTCAACCAGCACGGCCACCGATATTCTGGTCAGTGCCCCGGCGGGCTCAACTGTCCGGTAAGTGGACCTGCTTATCTCGTAGTTCTTTGTCTCGTCATTCTTGCTTCCGCCTCCGGGCGCCGCCGCCGGGACCGGTGTCTTGCCCAGGTTGCTCTGCACACCGGGGATACCGCCGGGTGTTATGACATT
>JBGQDJ010000162.1:0-6348 GCA_041495805.1 Geobacteraceae bacterium | reverse complement strand
CAATGGAGACCGGCACCGGCAAACCGGGCAATGACTTCATCGTTGTCCATCCCGTTGATCCCCGGACCCCGGGGGCCATCCTCCGGGAGGAAAATTACCGGGAGTTTTCCAGGCTGAAGGATTACTTCGCCGGCCAGATGGAAAGCAAGCTTTCAGCCGCTGGTAGCTGGTAGCTGGTAGCTGGTTGCTGGTAGCTGGTTGCTAGCGACTAACTACAAGCGACCAGCTACCGGTTATTCACTTCCGGCATTTTGCGCAGATACCGTACAGCTCAAGCTTGTGCGTTTCGATCAGGAAGCCGTAACTGTCAGCCACCTCGGACTGGAGTTTTTCTATGGTCTCGTTCTCGAACTCGATAATGGCCCCGCATCGGGTGCAGACCAGGTGATCGTGATGCTCCCCTTCTGCCACGTGCTCATAACGGGTCTGGCCGTCCCCGAACTGGATCTCGCGGGCTATCCCCGATTCTGCAAAGAGCTTCAGGGTGCGGTATACCGTGGCATAACCGATCCTCGGGTTTTTGACCCTGAGCTTCAGGTAGAGATCTTCGATGCTCATGTGCCGGTCCGAGGAGAGAAAGGCGTCGAGGATCACGTCCCGCTGGCGGGTAGTCTTCAGCCCCTTGCTAGAGATAAACTGGCGAAATATTTGTTTCTTTGCCCGTTTCATACCGCCCCCGATAATGAAAGTGAATTTCACTATACGGGTGTTCCCGTGAGGTGTCAACAATTTATTTCGCCGGCTTTCGATATTTTCTTATCGTCGTATCAATCCGCGACGCCGTTGAGGGTTCGCTTTTTCTTATTTTCGGACAATGTTATATATACTTTTTTGAATACATGCTATAGTCAACTTCAGGAGGAGATGAAATGAGAGATATGTTGATACTGATGGGAATATTAGTCGGCTGGGTTGTGCTGCAGAAATACATCCTGCCCCGTTTCGGGGTATCGACCTGAATGGCCGATTCATGCGCCCCCGTGGATCGGAGGCATAAAAAGAAGCAATTGAAGCATGAGGATTGAGGCGTAACAAATCACCGAAAGCGCCCACCCTTCACCCTTCTAACTCGACGTCTCTTCAAGCGCAACCATATACCCGTCCGGGTCGAAGCACCAAAGTTCCTTCATGCCGTAAGGCTTTGCCTCAAGCGGATAGAGGATTTCAATCCCTTCATCCTCAAGGGCATCGGCAATATCCTCGATCTCTTCCACCCGGAAATGGAGGATCATCCCCACCCCCTTCGGGTATTCGGAGTACCGTTCCTCCAATTCGGGATGAAGCCTGAGAGCCGTATTCTCCTCGACGAAAATCAGTTCCAACCCCTCATGTTTCATCACCAGATGTTCCGGCGCGCCACGCATGGTGAAGGCACGTTTGACCGGGAGATCAAGAATGCCACCGTAAAAGGCCTCGGTAACCCCTATATCGGCAACCGTAAGCTGTATGGCGACTTTAACTTCGTCGTTTCCCACTCCCGACCTACCCCCCGCCGCTGAAGATTCTGCTGAAAATTGCGCTGAGTTTTGTCAGGTAATTACCATAGACCATTATTCCGATTATTATAAGAAAGAGGCCTGTGACGATTTCGAAAAGGCGGATATACTTCTTGAAGCGGTTGAAAGTGACAAGAAACCGGTGCATGGCCAGTGCCGAAAGAAAAAAGGGAATGGCAAGCCCCATTGAATAAGCGAGAAGAAGGATGATGCCGTGATACAGGGTTTCCTCTGTGGCCGCAACCATCAGGATCGATGCGAGTATCGGACCTATGCAGGGGGTCCAGCCGGCAGAGAAAGCGACCCCGACAAGGAAGCTCCCCGCATAGCCGGCGGGCTTGTTGTGGATGGTCATCCTTTTCTCCCCGAGCAGCAGTTGAATCGGAACTATACCGGTCAAATGGACCCCGAACAGAACAATAAGCACCCCTCCCAAACGCCTGATCATCTTCATATGCTCTTGCAGGAAACCGCCAATGAAAGTCGCTGATGCGCCGAGCAGAATAAATACGAAAGTAAAGCCCGCAATGAAGAGGAGAGAGTGAATGATTGTCTGCCTGCGGACCTTGCTGGTTGGATTTTCCGCCTGAAGATCGGCAAAGGAGAGGCCGGTGATATAGGTAATGTAGGATGGAATAAGAGGAAGAACACAAGGGGAGAGAAACGATAGCAAGCCTGCGATAAAAGCGCTGATTACGGTGATGTTGTTTGAACCCATGATGCACTCCGCGCAAGATAAAAAATAACCTTTGATTCTCACTCCGCCTTTGTTTCCAGCTAAACCGCTCCCTGTCTTATTTCATGGAGCCTGTCAGGAATTGGACGACCTCCGGGGCGCTCCAATCCAGCGGACCGACGATTTTTTTTATTATAACACCCTTTCGGTCGATAACAAATGTTTCCGGCACACCGGTTATGCCGTACAGCTTGCCGACGCGCCCATCACTGTCGAGAAGCGCGGGAAGCGATAACCCGCTCTTTTTGAAAAAGTCGTTGACGGCATCTTTCCCCCCCTGGTCTATGGAAATAGCCATCATCCGGAACGGCTTGCCTGCCATGACTCTGTTAAGGGCCGCCATTGATGGGATTTCTTCGCGGCATGGCGGGCACCATGTAGCCCAGAAGTTGACAAGGACCACCTTTCCCTTCAGGTCGGAAAGGCGCGTCTTAAGTCCGGAGAGATCGGCAAGGATGAAATCGGGCGCCAGCTTCCCCTCCTTAGCCGGCTGGGGAGATTCCCTTGTGGTACATGCCGGCATTGAAATAATCAGACAAAACAGGAAAATATAGACAAGGCGTATCATCGATTTCTATCCTCCTCAGTTATATGGAATGGTTTACAGTTAAAACAGTTAAAAAGAGAGCATGTTGCATATAAATAACCCGATTTGCCGGGATATGCAATGTTTAACATAAATGCCCGTTGCTCCGAAACTCTTTTCATAAGGGAAGAGCAACTAAAGATACTTTTAGTCCGGCAAATTGTGGAAAGCAAGGACTTATTCAAAGAAGAAAGGGCGTACATCGATGAAGGGAAAAATCAGCAGTGTGCTTCCTGTTAAAAGCGGGATCTTTTGCCTTTTTTGGAGCTTCCTCTCAGTTCCTGGAGGACCTGGCGGCTTCTTACGGCAAGAGGGAGGAGCCTTTCATGGTTGGCAAGGGCTTCTTCAAGAGAAGGTCCGTCATTGATGATGATGTCATCCGCGGCAAACAGGGTTTTTGCAAAATGGCGGCCGTTCGACCGGCAGAAGACCTTGATCTGATAACGGTCCCCATGGAGCTCAATATGCGATTCGTAGACTAGTGTTTCTTCAGTCATGTCAACTCTCCATGGAAATGTGTGTATAAAGTCACACACAGGAGTGGAGAATAGCAATAATTATACCAAGCGGCTAAAACGATGCATTATTTGGATTTACATGGATAGGAATCAGCAATATGCGGCGATTTAACGGAAAGGGTCGGCTATTTGGCACGAGTCACTATATAATCGGCCAGATCGAGCAGCGCTGCTTTGCCAGGAGAATCCTCGAAAATATCCAGGTGCTTTTTGGAACGGTCGCTGTATTGCTTCGCCAATGCCAGCGAATGTTCTATCCCGCCATATTTATCGACGAGTCCGAATACTGTTTTCATATCATCTTTGTCAATGAGCTCTTTCTTGACAACATCGACAATCAGCTTTTTTTCGTCGGCCGCGCATTGTTCCAGCGTGTAGATCAGAGGCAGGGTTATCTTCCCTTCTTCCAGGTCATGTCCTATACTCTTGCCGAACTGCTCTTCGCTGGCGGAATAATCGAGGCTGTCGTCCACCATCTGGAAAGCGATACCCAGTTCCATGCCGAAATTCAGCATAGCCGTCTCGCGATCGGGAGACGCACAGCCCAGGATTGCCCCGGCCTGACAGGCCGCGGAAAGAAGGATGGCGGTCTTGCACTTCACAACATCGAGATACTGTTCCTGGGTAATTCCGGGATTTTTCGTGTAGATCAACTGCAGGACTTCTCCTTCAGCCAGGACTGTGGTGGCGTTGGCGAGAAGCTTCAGGATATTCAAATCGCCATCCGCAACCATGAGGGCGAAAGACTTGCAGTAGAGGAAATCCCCCACCAGCACCGAAGCCTGGTTCCCCCACAGTGTATTGGCGGAGGCAAGCCCCCGGCGAAGGTTGGCATTGTCAACCACATCATCGTGGAGGAGGGTGGCAGTGTGAATAAATTCGATAACGGTAGCGATGGGAATATGCCGGGGCCCCTTGTATCCGCAGAGATATGCAGAAAGGATCAGCAGCATTGGCCGGACACGCTTGCCGCCGCTGGAGATGACATATTCCCCCACCTTTTGAATCAGAGGGACATCGGAATGCAGGTCTTTTTTGAACTGCAAATCCAGTTTTTCCAGGTCATCCCCTAACAGAGCAAGCACAGATTCCATTACCAACCTCACCAGATTCGTTGGCCCATACTAAAGGAATAACAGACGCTTTGTCAAAACAATTCTGGCTGGAACGGCAATCGGCGCATGCGCATTGGCATTAGAATCGGTTTATTTTCTGAGAACTCCGCTGTCATGTGGAAAAAACCGGATTTCTTGGAGACTCACATTATACGTCTTTTCCGTCAAACCCTTATGACCTGATCATTACCAGCAGCATCTTGAACTGTAGTGCCGCCCTCAAGGCATGGGGCTTGTTGGCGGGCATTATAATCATCTCTCCGTCATGGACCATATGCATCACTCCGTCCACGGTGATTTCCGCACTTCCGTCGATTATCTGGACAAAGGCGTCAAAGGGCGCTGTATGCTCGCTAAGCCCCTCCCCCTCGGCAAATGCGAACATGGTTATCGTACCCGCTTTTTTGTCAAGTAGCGTACGGCTAACGACCGCCCCTGCCTGATAGGAGACCAAATCGGACAGACCAAGCGCCTGGGCCATGAGACTCTCTTTCTCTGCTGTCATGATATTATCCTCCTTTCCTGCTTAAACTTTACTATAACATGCCATTAATGCAATAAATATCCTCGATCGCCCTTTCATGCATGTCGCTTAAAATAAATAGCCGTTCTCCCTATGAACATAAGAATTTCTGGTATAATCAGAACAGGTGGCAGAAAGTTCGGCTGAATCCGACCGGCGGTCGCCATCCGGAAGGTGTGACATATTCTGTCATCCCCCTGCTTTAATATTGAATACACAATATCAGAATTCAGATGATAACAAAGCGGCGAGGAGAAAGAGACTGGCATGATTTTACCATGGCGGGGAGCTTTCGACGGGCCGGCAAAGTTTGCGCTGAATTAATGACGTTGTATATCAAAACAGGGGGGTGACCCATGATTTACCTGACCAACGACAATCTGGACCAGGCTGTTTATCTCGATCTGCACGGCGCCGAGTCGCGACGGTTGAGACTCGGCGGAGAAAACCGTTTTTACGGCCTGCTGGGAAATGGGGTAAATGAAACGCCGGTGACGGTTAAAAAACGTTGTGACGGCACCGAGATCATCTTCGGCAGGGGAGAGTTGTTCCGTTTCGTGGAGGAGAGGATGATTCGCAGACTGATCGGCGAAGTGATCCACGAGATGTCGCCACTGTAATTACAATAAAGTTTTCAAAGGAGAAATGAAATGGAAGAGAGAAACAGCGTCACAAAATTTAAGGGGAATCCCGTCACACTGCTCGGGCCTGAGCTGAAAGCAGGCGACAAAGCCCCGGAATTCCTGGTGGTCGATACGGCCCTGGCCCCCACAAGACTTTCGGACTTCAAGGGGAAGATAAAGATCATCAGCTCTGTTCCGTCTCTGGATACCCCGGTCTGCGACACCGAGACACGCAGGTTCAATCAGGAGGCGGCAAAGCTCCCGGAGAACATTGTGCTTCTCACCATAAGCATGGACCTCCCCTTTGCCCAGGGCCGCTGGTGCGGGGCAGCGGGAATCGACCGGGTAAAAACCCTCTCTGATTACCAGGAGCGCTCCTTCGGAACCGCATACGGAGTTCTTATCAAGGAGTTGAAGCTCCTCTCCCGCTCGATCTTCGTGATCGACGCCGGCGACACGATCCGCTATATCCAGCATGTCCCGGAAATAACCACGGAACCTGATTACGCAGCTGTTATCTCCGCGGCAAAGGGACTTTTATAGCGTTTGAAAACTTCGCACAAAAGTGATCAATGGAGAGTGTTGCCGCGACCGGATGATTGGTTGCGGCAACACTCTATCCTGTCTGAGTTATTGGGTAATATGATATTGAATGGCGGAATACTCTTTGGGGAGTACGCCGGGAGATTTTCAGGCGGGCGATGTATCGGAAGAATCGGAATGCTTCTCCCTATCGGGCATCCGTGATCAT
>JBGQDJ010000161.1:0-6353 GCA_041495805.1 Geobacteraceae bacterium | reverse complement strand
CGATTTATATGGGGCGCATTCCCGAACTTCCCATTGCCATGCTCGCCTGCGCTTACATAGGGGCAATTCATTCCGTAGTATTCGGCGGTTTCACCGTTGAATCTCTTGCCGAACGCATTGACGACAGCCAGTCAAAGGTGCTCATCACCTGTGATGGAGCATACCAGCGCGGCAAGATTATCCAGTTGAAACAGATCGCCGATGAAGCGCTGAAACGCACCGGAACGATAGAAAGCGTTCTTGTAGTGAAGCGCACTGGGCACGAAATCAATATGGAAGAAGGGCGCGACATGTGGTACCACGAGCTCATGACCCTTCCGATTGCCAGCGGACTTTCCAATATGGAAATCGTTGATGCTGAAGATCCGCTCTTTATGCTTTACACATCCGGGACTACCGGCAAGCCGAAGGCTATTCTCCATACCCACGGCGGCTACATGGTGGGTACATACACAACCTTGAAGTATGTGTTCGACATCCAGGATGCAGACCGCTTCTGGTGCGCCGCAGATCCGGGGTGGATAACGGGTCATAGCTATATAGTCTACGGGCCTCTCCTCAACGGGGCGACATCTTTCATGTATGAAGGGGCGCCGACCTATCCTTATCCCAACCGCTGGTGGCAGATGATTGAAAGGTACGGTATCAACATCCTCTACACGGCGCCGACTGCCATCCGCGGTCTGATGCGTTTTGGCGATGCGTGGGCCAACCGCCATGACCTTTCAACCCTCAGGCTGCTTGGCACTGTCGGAGAGCCGATCAATCCGGAGGCGTGGAAATGGTACCACAGGGTCATCGGCAAAAACCGCTGCCCGATTATGGATACGTGGTGGCAAACGGAAACGGGGATGTTCATGATTGCACCGATGCCGTCAGTTCCGTTGAAACCGGGTTCTGGAACAAAACCGTTTCCCGGTCTGAAGATGGATATCTTGAGTGAAGAAGGGAAGCCCGTAGCCGCAAACGAGGAAGGATTTCTGGTTATAAAAAACCCGTGGCCGGCCATGTTGCGCACCCTGTACAACGACCCGGAGAGGTACGTTCAACAGTACTGGAGTAAATACCCCGGTATGTATCTTACGGGTGATTCCGCGCGCCGTGATGAAGACGGTTATTACTGGATTATCGGGCGCACGGATGATGTCATAAAGGTATCCGGGTATCGACTCGGAACAGCGGAGATCGAGAGTGCCCTGGTAAGTCATCCGGCCGTTGCGGAGGCGGCGGCAATCGGTTTGCCCCATGACATAAGAGGGAATATCATTCACGCGTTCGTTATTCTAAAAGCGGGCCAGCAAAAGAACGATAATCTGGTGGAAGAGTTGCGAAACCATGTTTCTCACGAAATTGGGCCTTTCGCAAAACCGGAAGCAATTGAAATTGTAGAGTCGCTCCCTAAAACCCGTAGCGGAAAGATCATGCGGCGGGTACTGAAGGCCCGCGCCCTTGGTCAGGACCCCGGTGATCTCGCAACACTGGAAGAATGATGAAGAACGGGTAATAAAACAAAAGGGCCCCATCCGGCAGAAACCGGTGGGGCCCTTTTGTTGAAATCCATGTTGTTGCAGATAGCAGTATCGTCTCTACCGAAGCTTCCGGATGGACACTATTTTATGGTTTCTTCCTTTATGGTTTCCTCTTTAATTGGCTGAAGAGTTGCCGGTTCCTCTTTTATAACAGCAGGCTGATTTACCGCCGGTCTTACAGCCTCCTCTTTTATCTGCGCAGGCTTGACGGATTCTTGTATTGGCGGTACCTGAAGATTCTGACGGTCATCAGTTTTCGCTTCTTTTTTCTTCCACCAGAGGAATTTCTTTTCGGGTTTAAGCAGCGCCGCCATGTCTTTGAAAATGGCTACATATGCGCTGGAGACCTTCGCGTTCCCCGGAAGGGAAGAATCGTCGGCCTTGTTCAATGCACGAGTAATGCCTTGGATGGTCTTGAATTTTACATCCACCTTCTCTGTCGCGTTGGCCTTTCCTTCATCGAAATCCGGATACTGCAGATCGAAAAAGGCTGGCAAAGAAGTACTGTTCTCACGGAAATTGGGGAATTCCCAGAGGATGTTGCCGTCTGCATCAAATATCTGGGAGGTCATGACCAGGAAATTGTAGTCGCATTCCAGGAAGCTCATGAGGTTGCTGGACCTGACAGTGTCCTGCCGGGTAAGCCCGCTGACCACTGTAAACATCACCGCATCCAGTCCGTTCCTGGTGACAAGCTCTTTGAGTTCAGGCAGCTTGAAAAAATATTTGTTATAGACTACGGAGGCGTCGTCCCTACGTTCCCGTCGGAACAAGGTGTTGAAGAAGAGCTTGTCGGCATCTCCCTCCAGAAGGCGCACCGAAAAAAATGTGCCTGTCTCCTTGAGGCGGGCGACCAACTCTTTTTCGTTTTTACGATTATATTCCTTGATCAGATTTACCAGGGCTTCCTTCTCCGGATGCCTGATATCCGACTCGGAATCAACAAAAATAGGTGCAACGCCGAGTATCTTCACCTTCTTTTCAAAGGTTTCCCTGGGTATGTTGTAGTAATTGCTCGAACAGCCAAAACTCAGATAAACGATCATGAAGAGGAAAGCCGGTTTGAGGAATGTCTTCACTGTAAACCTCCTTGATGAATGTGATTCGATATAACAAGGGAGTTATAGCAAAAGAGCAAGGAATTTGGAACATATTTAATCTGCCGGTGTAATATCCCCGAGGCTCGAAACGTTGAGAGAAAAGAATTACAGTCCGTGACACCCCGTATATCGCTGCATGTGAAGCTGAATTGTTTGTAAACAAAGTTTACATGTAAACTTTGTTTACAATTTCCTGTGAACCCGCTGCAGTAGCTCCTCTGCACGATATTTAAACCCCTTTTGTAAACAAAGTTTACATGCCCGGAGTTTCCTATTCTCACGGATGATCCTTAACATATCGATTCTGTGGCAAAATAACTCTTGGCACAGTTTGTGGTTATAAGGGAAGTTATAATATATTTAAGTGAGGTTAAGCATGCAATCATATGTCAAGTTGCCAAATTCTGATATTTGCAAAACTCAGCTTGTATATGACGAATTATGGGAATGCCTTGTCAAATATGCGTTCAGATGCCCTCATGCAATCAGGTTCGGTAACGGTTATTACTGCGATCACACGGAGCGAAATGTTTTTAATCTGATGCGGAAAAAGGAATTCTCCTGCAATCAATCACCTGCAAATGTTAAAGCTTTTTGACGGAAATCATTGCATTCCTCACCCATCAATCCGTTCACATCCCTCCATCTCAAGATTCCCATATGTTTCCGACAACGACCTCCATGCGGAGCATTCTGAAATAATGGGTGTATTCAGATCCTTTGAGCTCAAGCTTCTTCATTTTATGCCGAAATAAATGTTAGCAAGAACCATTTCACAGAAGAGGATTCGGAATGGCTGCTCATGAGCATATGTGAACCACCCACTCCTTGCCGTTGGGCTCCCGCCCCCTTCTCCCACAAGCCATAGAGCGAGGCCATGGTCAATTCACCGCGGGATTGTGTTTGGCGATTGGTATAATATTATAAAAGAAGGCGACTAATGGAAACCGGTCATCAACCCAATAACTGTCTGATAGGAAGACAACCCATACTCAACAGAAATGAAGAGGTGGTATCTTATGAACTCCTCTTCCGTTCTATCGACTCACGTGATGCAGCAGTGTTCAGCGATGTATCGCAGGCCTCCGCGAGTGTGATCATCGATACCCTGTCCGAATTCGGTTTGGAACGGATTCTGGGAAGCCACAGGGGATTCCTTAATGTCGATCTGGAACTATTGATGAGCGAAGCCATCGAGATCCTTCCGAGAGAGCGGGTAGTGCTGGAGTTGCTGGAAACCCTTGCAGTGACACCTGAATTGATTCCCCGATGCAGGGAATTAAAGGAGAAGGGGTTTACACTTGCTCTGGACGACCATGAATTCGATCCCATATATGAGGATCTGTATGAGATTGTGGAGATAATAAAGGTTGATCTGCTTCAGACGCCAATGGCTAAAATGCGGGGGATGATTGAAAACTTTCGTCCGTATGGGTTGAAACTGCTGGCGGAAAAGGTGGAGACGCGTGACGAATTTCTGCAATGCCACTCGATGGGTTTCGAGTACTTCCAGGGATACTATTTTGCCAGGCCGTCTGTAATCGAAAAAAGGAGGGTTGATGAGGCCGCGACGACCCTATTGAAACTGATGCGTCTCATGTCCGAAGATGCCGATATAGGCAAGGTCGAACAGACATTCAGCAGAAGCCCCGGCCTGACCTACAAACTTCTCCTGCTGGTAAATTCCGTTGCAATCGGCGTTCGGGAGAAAATACAGACAATCCGCCACGCCGTAACTATTCTCGGACGAAGGCGGATCAGCCAATGGGTGCAACTGGCGCTGTTTGCGTCGGATGACAGCAGGGGATTGATGAACCCCCTTCTGGAATTGGCCGCGGTTCGCGCAGGTTTCATGCAGCAGCTCGCCTGTCGTCATCCTCTTCTCCGGGGCAATCCGGAAGCCCCCGAATTAGCATTTACGGTCGGAATACTCTCGTTGTTGGAAAGCATCTATGATATTTCCATAGAAGAGATCGTAGAGACGCTGGACCTGTCGATCGAGGTAAGTGATGCCCTGATTTCAAGGGAGGGGGAACTCGGGCGACTTCTGAACCTTGCCGAATTGATGGAACACTCTTTTTTCAGAGTGACTCCGGAACAACTGGAGGAGTTGGGGTTAACTCAGGACGATGTGCTTTCAGCTCAAGTTAAGGCATACCAATGGATCGGGGAGTCTCTCTGAAATTAATAGCCCATAGATAACTTCCAGATTTCTCCGTATTACTTCAACATGATGAAGCCCATCTGCCTGCCGGTTTCACCCTTGTCGCGCCTGTGAGAAAAGAAGAGATCATGTTCGCAGGAGACACACATTGGTGTGATTGCGATGTTCGTTTGTGTCAATCCCGCCTCCAGTAGTTGCCGGAAGTTTGCCGCTGCCAGATCGAGACTCCATTTCCCGGGAACGGTCTTCCGGTCGAAACATTCCATATCCACTCCATTCTTTTCGAATGCTTCAAATACCGGGATGTCGACTTCGTAACAGCAGTTGCCTATAGCTGGACCAATTGCAGCCAAGATATCTGCCGGCTTTGAGCCGAATAATCCAATCAGAGTCTCGACCCCTTTCCTGGCGATATCTCCTGCAGTTCCCTTCCATCCGGCGTGAAGCGCCGCCACAACCTTTTTCTTCGGGTCGAGGAGGATGAGGGGGACGCAGTCTGCGATGCACACCCCGATCATTACTCCAGGCTGGTTAGTGACGAGACCGTCGCATTCGAGTTTGAGGAAATGGGAGTAATCAGGGTTGGGGGTGTCAATCACCAGAAGGTCTACACCATGCACCTGATTGACGGTGACCAGGCGTTCTGCCCTGACGCCGAAGGCACGGGTCATGATGCTCCTGTTTCCCTGCACATTATGGGAAGAATCGAAGGTATTGGTCCCCAGGTTTAGCGACTTGTATGGTTGACGCGACACGCCTTCATGGCGAGTGGTGAAACCCTGGATCGCCATCCCGGTGGCGGTGAAGATGCCGGGCTCAAAATAGTGGACTTTGCCGGCCTTTTTCATTTCCATTGGTGAAACTCCTTCTCCACTAGTTGACGGCCGCTTGCTGCTGCTTCTCAAGATAATCAATTATGCGTGCCAAATCTTCCGGCAATTCGGTGTCAAACTCCATGTATTCGCCGGAAGTCGGGTGGATGAAGCCGAGGGTTTTGGCATGAAGTGCTTGACGCCCCAACTCTTTTATCAACTCTCGCAGTCGTATGTCTTTGATCGATTCCAAACGACTACTGCCGCCATATACCTTGTCCCCTGCCAGAGGGTGGCCAGCTTCCGAGAAATGTACCCGTATCTGGTGGGTCCTGCCGGTTTCCAGCCTGATACGCATCAAGGTCACTCCCTGGAAGCGGCTTATTGCGTGCCAGTGTGTGACTGCATTCTTCCCCCGTCTGGCTTTGCCGGACATACGCTTCCGGTCCACCGGGTGCCGGCCGATGGACGCTTCAATCTTTCCCTTGTCCAGTCGTGGCGAGCCGAAAACCAGGGCAAGATAAACCCGCTTGATGGTATGTTCCCTGAACTGATCGGAGAGGGAACGGTGGGCATGGTCGTTCTTGGCTGCCACCAGGACTCCCGATGTGTCCTTATCAATTCGGTGTACAATGCCGGGCCGCAACTCTCCGCCGATCCCCGACAGGTCAAGGCAATGCCCGAGCAGTGCGTTAACCAGGGTGCCGTGTGCATTCCCCGCTCCAGGATGGACCACCATCCCGGCCGG
>JBGQDJ010000160.1:0-6358 GCA_041495805.1 Geobacteraceae bacterium | reverse complement strand
CCCTGTACAGCATCCTGAAGGCCAGGACCGGCCACGATTTCAGCTCTTACAAAAGAAACACCATCCTGCGGCGAATCGAGCGGCGGATGACGGTAAACGAGGCTGGGGGGCTTAAAAAGTACATTGCGCTTCTTGAGCAAAATCCCCAGGAGGCCCAGGCCCTCTGCCAGGAGATCCTCATCGGCGTGACCAGTTTTTTCCGTGACCCGGAGGCGTTCGAGGTCTTGCGGAACGAGATCATCCCGCGTCTCTTCGCCGGGCGTGACCCGGAAGATCCGGTGCGGATCTGGCACGCCTGCTGCGCCACCGGCGAGGAGGCGTACTCGGTAGCTATGCTGATCCATGAGCACATGGAGAAGGAAAACCGGCAGTCCAGGATGCAAATCTTTGCCACCGACATCGACGAGGCGGCTGTGGCCCAGGCGAGGGCCGGCCTCTATTCCGACGATATCGGGCCGGAGATGGGTGAAGAGCGGCTAAAGCACTTCTTCACCAGATGTGACGCTCGCTGGCAGGTGGCGAAACGGCTCAGGGAGATGATCGTCTTCGCACACCACAGCATCATCAAGGACCCCCCTTTCTCCCGGCTCGATCTCCTCGTCTGCCGCAACTTTCTCATCTACCTTGACCCGGACATGCAGAAAAAGCTCATTTCCCTATTTCACATGGTCCTGAAACCGGGCGGGTTTCTCTTTTTGGGTGCCTCTGAGAGTGTGGGGCGCAACTCCGAACTCTTCACAACGGTGGACAAGAAATGGAAGATATTCGAGCGCCTGGAGAGCAACCGCCGCGAAGAGACCTTTTTCCCCTTCACCTCTCCCGCGCGAAAGTTAATCAGAAACGCTCCTCCCAAACGGTTTCCCGAACCCCGGGAGCCGGCTCCCGGAGTGGTGGCGGATAGGCTCCTCGTGGAGCGCTACTCCCCTTTAGGTGTGATCGTCAACGAGAAGTACGAAGTGCTCCACATCTCCACCAGGACGCAACGCTACTTGGAACTCCCGGAGGGGAATCCGACCCTGGACATCCTGCGGATGGCCAGGGAGGAGTTGAGACCTGCTCTCAGGGCGGCGATCTACAAATCATTCGCGGAACAGAAGCAGGTTGCTTTCCGGGGGGTGAAGATGGCCGTTGATGCGGGCGAGGCTGCGGTCAACGTCCTGGTCGAGCCGCTCGCCGTTGACCCCGCATACGGGAAACTGGCGATGGTCATCCTGGAGCCGGCTCCCTCCCCGGTCGCGCCATCGGCGTCTCCGGGCGGTGAGCCGCTCCCCGGCGACGAATTATCAAAAGAAATGCTTATCCGCCAATTGGAAGAACAGCTCCGCATCACCCACGAGCAGCTTCAGGCAAGCTCCGAGCAGCTCGAAACCACCAACGAGGGTTTCACGTCGGCCAACGAAGAGCTGATGTCGATCAACGAAGAGTTCCAGTCCACCAACGAGGAACTCCAATCCACCAATGAGGAGCTGGAAACCTCCAAGGAGGAACTGCAGGCCCTGAACGAGGAACTGCTCACGGTCAACTCCGAGCTGCAGGGGAAGGTGGAGGAACTGAACCATAGCAACAGCGACATGGAAAACCTATTCGCCAGCTCCGAAATCGCCACTATCTTCCTTGACCGGGGGCTCATCATCAAACGCTTTTCCCCCGCCATGGCCGCTATCTTCAACCTGATCCCCGCCGACATCGGCCGCCCCTTCCGACACCTGGCCGGGACCATCGACTGGTCGGACCTTCCCCGCGATGCCCATGAGGTGTTGGAGAAGCTCTTCCCCGTAGAGCGTGAGGTGACCGCCCTGGAGGACCACCGCAGCTTCATCATGCGGGTCCTCCCCTACCGGACAACGAGTGGGGTGATCGACGGCATCGTCGTCACCCTCATCGACATCACAGAGCGGAAGCGGATGGAAGAGGATCATGCGCGGTTGGCGGCTCTCGTTGAGTCTTCGGACGATGCCATCATTGCTACGGGTCTGGACGGAACCATCCTCAGTTGGAACTCAGGCGCCGAGCGCCTGTACGGCTACCGGGCCGATGAGGTCATAGGCAAATCGATCTCACTGCTCCTCCCCCCCGAACTGCAGGCAGAGGAGGAACAGATACTGCGGCGGCTGACGGCCGGTGAGCGGATCGAACACTTCGATACAGTGCGGCTGACCAGAGATGGGCGGCGGATCGAGGTGTCGGTATCCGCCTCACCCATAAAGGATAGCCAGGGGCGCATCATAGGTGCATCAAGGATCGCCCGCGACATCACCATGCGCAAACTGGCCGAGGAAGCGTTGCGACGCGCCAAGGAGGAGTGGGAGCGGACCTTCGCCAGCGTGCCGGACCTGATCACGATCCTCGACAACAAGCATCGGGTCTTGCGGGTCAATGAAGCGATGGCGAGGCGTGTCGGGCTCAAACCTGAGGAGTGTGTCGGTCTCCGCTGTTATGAAGCCGTTCACGGGACATCCGGTCCCCCCGAGTTCTGTCCCCATTTGAGAACGATAGAGGATGGCCGCGAGCATACCGAGGAACTCCATGTGGACCGGTTGGGGGGTGATTTCCAGGTCACCACAACCCCCCTTCTGGATGAAAAGGGAGAGAGTATCGGCTCCGTCCATATTGCCCGCGACATTACCGAACGCAAACGGACGGAAAATTTGCTCAGCGCACGGCTACGGTTGATGGAATTTGCAGTTACCCATTCCTTGGAGGAAATATTGAGGGAAACGCTGGATGAAGTGGGTGAACTCACCGGAAGTCCAATTGGTTTTTATCATTTCGTTGAAGCCGATCAAAAGACCCTTTCGCTTCAGGCCTGGTCTTCCCGAACCGTCATGGAATTTTGCTCAGCCCCAGGGCAAGGGTCGCATTACAACATAGATGAAGCGGGCGTGTGGGTAGATTGTGTTCATCAAAGACGCCCTGTTATCCACAACGATTACGAGTCCCTGCCCAACCGCAAAGGGATGCCGGAGGGCCACGCCCGGGTCATCCGCGAGTTGGTGGTCCCAATATCGCGTGGTGAGCGTATCGTAGCAATCCTCGGTATCGGCAACAAGTCGTCCGACTATACGGAAAAAGATGTCGAGGTTGTCTCCTACCTGGCCGACATAGCGTGGGAAATCTTTGAGCGGAAGCGGGCCGAGAAAGCGCTAAAAGAGAGCGAACTGCATCTTGCCGAGATAGTCCGGAAGTCTCCATCGTTTGTGAGCATTCTGCGCGGGCCGGATCATGTTTTCGAAATGGCAAACGAGAAGTACTTCCAGGTTATAGGCCAGCGTGACATTCTGGGTAAGAAGCTTATCGAAGCTCTGCCGGAAGTTGCCGATTCGTCTTACCCTCAGATTCTTGATCGCGTATTCCAGACCGGAGAATCGTTTACCGCAAACGATGTCTCGATAATGCTTGCCCGAGGCGCTAACAGTAAACTGGAGGAAGTCTGGCTCGACTTTATTTACCTCCCATTACGCGAACCTGACGGCACGATTTCAGGTATCTTTGTCCATGGCGTCGACATTACCAAGCGCAAGCGCGCAGAAGAGGATATTTTGCAGGCCAAAGTGGCGGCCGAGGCGGCCAACCGGGCCAAGAGCCAGTTCCTCGCCAATATGAGCCACGAGCTGCGAACCCCAATGACAGGGGTCCTCGGTATGCTCGAATTCACCCTTAATACCTCGCTGGACGCGCAACAGCGGGACTTTATCGAAACTGCCCATAAGTCGGCCCGGACGCTTCTGCGAATACTCAACGATATCCTCGACCTGTCAAAGGTCGAAGCAGGCAAACTTTCGATAGAGGGAAAACCGTTCGTCCTGCGTGACTGCGTGTCCGGAGCGATCGACATTCTTGTACCCGAGGCACGGCGCAAGGGGCTGGAGTTAAATTGCACGATGGCGGACGATCTCCCCAAAACCGTGGTCGGGGACCAGTTGCGGCTTATGCAGGTCCTCACCAACATCTGCGGCAACGCCGTCAAGTTCACCGAGCAGGGTAATGTGGTGCTGCGGGTCAAGGCCAAGAGCACGACCCCGGACGGCAGGCGGGAGATCACCTTCTCCGTCACGGACACCGGCATCGGCATACCCGCCGATAAGCGGCATTTACTCTTCAACAACTTCAGTCAGATCGACGACTCGGATACCCGCAGATACGGAGGCACCGGCTTGGGGCTCGCCATCAGCAGGGAGCTAGTGGAACGGATGGGGGGAACTATCACTTTCGAGAGCGCGGAAGGCGCGGGAAGCGTTTTCACTTTTACCATCCCCCTTGAAGAGGATGGAACAGAGATCGTAAACGCATCGGTGTCTGGAGAGCTGTTGACGTTGCCAAGCCCCCCTGTCTCCACCTCTGAGATGAGAAAAGCGCGTCTCCTTCTCGCCGAAGACGACCCGGTCACCAGAAAAGTAATCGGAATCATGCTCAAGCACTCGAACTTCGATCTCGATATTGCCGAAAACGGCATGCAGGCGGTTGAGAAATGGGAACAGGGGAATTACGACCTGGTACTAATGGACGTGCAGATGCCACACATGGACGGCTTAGCCGCAACCGACGCGATCAGGGAAAAGGAGCGGGCAATCGGCAGCCATACACTCATCGTCGCCATGACGGCCCATGCCTATCCGGAGGACGAAATGCGCTGCCTTGCGGCAGGTATGGATGCCTATATCTCCAAACCTATCGATATGAAAAAATGCATTGCAATGATCATGGAGCTCATCGGGAAGCGGGACCTGGAAGCCTGATAGTTATTGCCGTTCTTCACTCCTCGGGGAGAGATCCAGAACGGCTCTCACTTTCCTGACCAGCTCCAAGGGATGAATCGGCTTTATGAGCGCCTCTTCACTGCTGCCATAGATTCCCCTGTCAAGGAGCAAATCCGGGCTGTAGCCGCTCATGAAGAGGACCTTGACGTCAGTTCGAACCTTCCTGATCTCCTCATACGCCTCTCTGCCGCTTTTCCTGGGCATAATCATATCCATGACGACAATAGCAATTTTGTCTTTGCCGCTCTTGAACTTCTCTACGGCATCCTCTCCGTCATAGGCAAGGATCACGTCGTAACCGAATTGTCTCAGGATCAACCCCGCCAAATCCCGTATTGTTACATCATCTTCCGCCAACAATACGGTTTCGTTCCCCATACGCGAATACTCAGGGGCAGCCTCTACTTCGTTAACGACATCTTCTTCATAAACCTGCGGCAGATAAATCCTGAAAGTCGTCCCCTCGTCCGGTTCGCTGTACACGTTTATATAGCCGTTATGTTGCTTGATCACCCCATATACTATCGAAAGCCCTAGGCCGGTTCCCTTGCCCACTTCCTTGGTGGTGAAAAACGGCTCGAAGATCTTTTTGCTCGTTTCGGCATCCATCCCTTTACCGGTATCCAATACGGAGAGAACAACATAGTTACCCACCTCGCCATAACCGTTTGCGTGGATGAAGTTTTTGTCAATCTCCTGAACTCCAGTCTCGATGGTCAGGGTACCGCCGTTCGTCATGGCGTCCCTGGCATTGGTCGCCAGGTTCATCAATACCTGTTCTATCTGGCCGCTGTCTGCAAAAATCCTGAGCGGCTTTCCCGTACAGACCGTTTTCAACTGTATATCTTCGCCGATAATCCTGGTGAGGAATTTACCCACCTTCATGACTATCTCATTCAGGTTGATCCTTTTCGGGTCCATGATCTGTTTCCGGCTGAAGGCGAGGAGGCTTCGCGTCAGATTGGCAGCTCTCTCCGCTGCCGCATAGATCTGATCGATATCGGATCTGAAGGGCGCATCCTTATCTATTTTCATCTGCAGTACGCTGCAATAGCCATAAATGGCTGTGAGGATATTATTGAAGTCATGGGCCACTCCACCGGCAAGCTGGCCGACTGCTTCCATCTTTTGAGCCTGACGGAGCTGGGCTTCAAGCTTTTTCTGTTCGGTGAGGTCGGTATTTGTTCCCGTTATTCGGAGTGGCGTGCCGTCCGGATCCCGTGCGACCACTTTCCCGCGGGTGAGCACCCATTTCCAGTCGCCGGATTTTGTGCTCATCCGCTGTTCAACCTCGAATATGGGCGCCCGGCCTTCAATGTGCGCATTTAACCGCTCATAAGTAAGTGGCAGGTCATCGGGATGCACCAGGTCGGACCAGACTCTGACCAGCGAATCGATTTCATCCGGCCGATAACCGAGTATTTCGCAGCCACGAGGGCTCAGATAGATTCTTCCGGTTTTTATCTGCACATCCCACAACCCGTCATTGGTTCCTTCCATTGCAAATCGCAGCCGGTTCTCACTTTCGCAAAGGGCTTCATCCGCTTTCTTCTTCTCAGTAATGTCACGGGCCGTTGCATAAATATATTCTTCATCCTTAT
>JBGQDJ010000159.1:0-6387 GCA_041495805.1 Geobacteraceae bacterium | reverse complement strand
GGCGAAATCTTCACCTCGCGGCAGAGGCCGGCCCCCATCAGCTTCAGTTCCGAGTCGCTCTGCGGCGTGGTGGAACTGCTGGTTTTCAGGCAGGTGCCCGGAAGGAGCGATTGATTGAAACCGAAACGCCCGGCATAAGAGACGATGTTGTCCCGACCGACCACATCACTGGCGAGTCTGCCGAAAACAGGGTTTACCGATTTTCCCATGGCAACGTCAAGGGGCATTTCCTGATTGTTTTTCCCCGGCTTCACAAACCAGTAACGAGGGTTTTCGGAGGTAAGCTTCCCCCTGTAGGCAAATACCGTATCGGGTGAAACCTGCTTCTTTTCCAGGGCTGCCGCCGCGGTTATAATCTTGAACAGCGAGGCCATGGGGTAGATATTGTAGAAGGAATTGCGCTCCCAGGCAGGGTCAACGGAAGAATGGGCAACCATTGCCAGTATCCTGCCGCTCTTCGGCTCGATAGCGACAAAAACCCCGTAAGGCACCCTTGAAGTCTGCATTACTTTTTCCACACGCTCTTGCAGTTCCTGATCAATTGCATAGACAACGGTCCCTCCGTCCGGCAGCGGGGCCAGCAGGCTGCCGTTGACGAATCGGGCGGCGGGCAGGGACTCGGCGGCATATTTGAAACTCTGGATGTTGTCGAGTCCACGGAGAGGCCGAATCGTTGGTGCCGATGTCATTATGCTTTTGCCGACGCTGGATTGCGCGTTCCTGGCGGAAATCAGCATGTTGAACGCCGGATATGCCCCAAGGATCAAAGCCACAACTGGGAGGATGAGCCGCAGCCGGCGGTCGACCGGCTTTGACTCGATCAGGTTTCTCAGAGTGTCCAGCTTGCGTCGGTCAACAAGAGAGATGGGGGAGAAGCGCTTTTTTCTCGATAAATTTTTAAAATCCCGCATAGGCAGTATTCTTCATGGCTCCGGATACAAATTTGTTTCAGTCACTATAAGGTAATCGGTCTTATTTGTCAACGATGGCGCCGGAAGGGGAATACAGGTATGGAGATTGCCTTATGAGCTATGGGTTTTCACCGTTGGGGAGGATGAGGCGACCACGTCTTTCAGTGTCATCCCTTCCAGGGCCACGGCCACGCCGGCATCGAGCCGAGTCAGGATTTCCTGCATCCGTAACTCGCCTGCGGTCATCCTGGTGACTTTGCATTCGTCCCCATGATTTCTCAAGGTTTCCAGCACATCGATGATGGCAATATGCTCCAGTTCACGGGCTGGGGAATAGGTGGGATTGTCACCGGCGTTTGCCAGGATGTAGCCGCTTTCCACCAAGAGATCAAGCAACTCCCTGATGACACGGACAGGAAAGTCCAACTCTTCGGCGAGTTGATTGGCAGTCACGGGGTTTCGCCCGAAATGGAAGGCAGAGGCGATATTCTCCAGTATGGTCAGGCAGAGCAGCTCTTTTCGGCTATGGCTGCACGCGGATTTTCTTGCTTCCAGACGGAAAGTCCGAATATTCTGGTGGGCGCAAACCACCTCGCCCCCGAACAGAACTATGAGCCAACTGGTGTAAATCCATACCATAAAGACGGGAAGAATGGCCAGGGTCCCATAGATGGCATTGTACCTTGCCACGCCGACCTGGAAATGGATATATCCCCACTGGGCAAGCTGCCATATGGTGCCGGCCAGGACCCCGCCGATCAGCGCGGATTTTAAGCGCACCCGCGTATTGGGTATAAAGATATAGAGAAAAACCAGGGCAAGCCAGATGGTGATATAAGGCGCCAGACGGAAAATAAAGAGCAGGGCGTCGCCAAGATAGGATTTCTCCACCAGCCATCTGACAACCGACTGGCTCTGCAGGCTGGTGGTAGTGCTGACCGCGGCCAGAAGGAGCAGCGGCCCGGTGATCACCACGCTCAGATAATCGCTGAATTTGCGATAGATTGAGCGTGTTTCCTTCACCCCCCAGATGACGTTGAATGCCTCTTCAATATTGCCTAGAACGGTAATTACAGTCAAGATGAGCGCCACAAGACCGATGGCCCCCATGGATGTCATATTCGTGTTGTTGATGTAGGTGATGATCCGGTCCACAGTTTCCTGAGAGCCGGCTGCCACCTTCTCCAGGATGAGAGGCTCGATCTTGTTGTGCACGCCGAAACCTTTCAGCACGGCAAAGGTCAGCGCAAAAAACGGGACCAGCGAAAGGATCGTGGTGAAGGTCAGCGCCGACGCCCGGAGCAGGCATTGGTCGTCCCGGAAGGCCTTCAACACCAGCGCCAGTATCTGGAGGTTGTTCACTCCATGGCGCCTTATGCCGGCGAACGCCTCAGGCTCCAGATCCCAGATGGTGGTGGAGAAAAAACTGTAGATACGTGACTTGAGGGTAGAATAATTCATGATCTGCCCGTATAAAAAAAAGCCCACACAATGTGGGCTTTTGTTAAAAACTGCCGGGGGCTTTACGCCTCCTTGTCCCTGTATTTCTCTTTTTCCTTCTCCATCGCTTCCTTGCCGGCCTCGATCGCTGTGGAGAGAATGGATTTCTTCTCCCTGATCACTTCCTTACCGTCTTCGATGGTGGATTTGATCTTTTCCTGGGCCTCATTGGCGTAGGACTTGATCTTGCCGACGGCATCGTCAGTCAGCTCCCCTATCTTTTCCCGTAATTCCCTGCCGGTCTTCGGCGCATACAAGAGCGCCAGCCCGGCTCCCACAGCCGCGCCTGCCAGGAATGAAAGGAATATTGTACTAGCGCTTGTCCCCTGATCATCGTTTGCCATATTACCCCTCCTTTCTTATCTTTGAAAGTCTCTCCAGAATCATTTTGCCCGCCGCTTTTGCGCCGACCGCCCAAACGGAAGTACTTGCCAGAACTCCGGCTACCGTCCCCACGACATGGTTTATAGTTCGCAGGTTACGACCGGTATCTCCCAAAGCCTCCATGAAAGACTTGACGTCATCACTCCTAGTTGCGGCCACTTCGGCGATAATCTTAAGTTCTGTAATGGTTTGGTGCAACTCATGGAGAACCGGTTTCAATTCACTGTCGGCGCAATTTATGAATTCCCGAAGCGATGACGCGGTCTTGCGAATTTCAATGAACGCGGGTATCAAGAACGCGGCCAGAACAACCAGAGTAATCGCTACCAGAATCGCAGCCAGACTAATAAGCATTTAAGCTACCTCCCGAACGATTAAAGTATAGCAAGTATAAATAAAAAGTAAAACATTGCAACTAAATCTTGACACAAAATCTTGTAATAGTTAAAGCCGGTGACCTGCAGAAACTTTTCCCTTTCACCGCAATCCGGCAGATATTCCGCCGGCTTCTACTCAAACTGAGTCCACATTCGGTTAACTTTCACAGTCTGCCTACCAGACGGTGTATTCCCGAGGTATCCTTGTCTCTCCGGTTTCATGCGCCACATCGGGGTTTATCGGCAGTTTGATGGTAAAAGTCGTGCCGATGCCGACGGCGCTTTCCACTTCTATTGTTCCTCCATGGCTGTTTATGATCCCGTAGGAAACCGACAGGCCGAGTCCTGTCCCGCTCGATTCCTTGGTGGTGAAGAAAGGATCGAAAATTTTTGCCAGGTTTTCTTCCGGGATGCCGCAACCGGTATCCGCTACCCGGGCCACTACGCCGTTGGTCTCCGGGTCCTTGGCCGTAGTTATCCTGAGAGTTCCGCCTGAAATCATCGCATGGCCGGCGTTAAGCAACATGTTGATAAATACCTGTTCAAGCTGGTTGGGATCGGCCAGTATCGACGGGATCTCCTCGGAAAAATCGCGGATGATGGTGATATTCTGGAAGAAGGCCTGGTTTCTCACCAGCGACAGGGATGCGTCCAGTATGTCGTTAAGTAATGTCCATGTTTTCTGCGGTACGGTTTCCCTGGCAAAATCCAGAAGGCCCTTGACTATGGTTGCGCATCGTTCCGTTTCCTGGATGACCGTATCAAGGTCTTGTATCAGGACCGGGTCAAGGCGGCTGTCATTTTTTATGAGCGATGAGAATACCAGTATGCCTGTCAGCGGATTGTTTATTTCATGGGCTATGCCGGCCACCAGTTCACCGAGTGAGGCCAGTTTTTCCGAACGGACGAGTTGGGCCTGCATCCGTTCCAGTTCCTGGGTCCTTTCCGCTACTTTCCCCTCAAGTGTCCTCCCCCAATCTTCAAGCTGAGCGTGGGATTTCTTCAATCCCAGGGTCATTTCATTCATAACGCTTCCAAGCGTTCCCATTTCATCATCGGACGCGATTTTCGCTTCGGCATTGAGGTTGCCGCTCCCGACTTCCCTGGCGTGCCGCAAAAGCTGTTGCACCGGGATATTAACCATCCTCTGCATGCAGAGGGTAATGCCGATCCAGACCAGTATCAGGAGAATAAAGGTCATGGTTATGAACCTGATGCGATAGGAATCGAGTTGTTTCTGCATTTTTTCGAGGGAGACGGTCACGTCCAGGATCCCCAGAACGCGCAGATTTTCCGGATGGAAGTGGCATTTGGAGGTGAAACAGCTCTCCTCGTTATAGATGGCTTTCGAAAGTCCCATGAGCTGTTTGCCGCTTTTGTCGGAAAATATCCGGCTCTTCTTCCTGGGTGTTGACTTGGCCTTCGCATTCTGATCGGGATTGAACATGCTGAGGAATTCGGCGTTTTTGTCAAGAAGTGAGCCGAGTTCGCTCTCGTTTGTGGAAAAGATGATACGGCCGCTCTTGCTGATAAGCCGGATTTGATCTATGCTTTCCTGGGTACCGACTTCCCGGATCATTTCATATACACGCGGGAGGTCATTTATCAACATCTGGTAATGGGTGGTTTTGATGATGGTTTCGCTCAGCTTTTCGGTATCCATGGCCGCTTCTTCGAGAAAAAGCCGCCTCAGCTCAGTGAGGTTCACGTAGGCGAAAAGAGACATGCATGCCACAAGTATCAGGCTTGTCAGTATGGTCAGTTTGGTGATGAGGCTCAGGCGCATACCTTTTCCCGGATTGACGTCGAATGACGAATAATCAATTTCCACAGCTTAAGTTATGGAGCCGGAATAGTCAAGGATTTCGGTCAATTTCGGGGTGTTCGGGTATCCTTTAAAACTGGACTGGAAATTCTGTCCATTTGGGGCTATGATGTCTGGTGTTCAATTTCCCAGGGGAATGCCCGAGAGGGCGCTGGAGCATACAAGGTGAATAGATCTTATGGGCAATAAATCATATTTTCTCTTAAATATTCAGATTCGGCTCCGCATGTGGGAAAAGTTGCGGTTGACGGAAGCCTTGCTGGACAAGCAGGCAACCGGAGTCGTCCCTGAAATAGTCATGATCCGCAGGTTGGCTGATCGCCTTAACCGGCAACCGGAACAGAGCGGCCGGCCGGTGCCTGCCGGGCATCTTCACCTCTATGGATTGATGAACAAGGTATATCGTCACCTTATAGACCGGTTTACGGAAGAAATCCGGCCCCGAACCCTGGAAGATGCGCTGGAGTTCTCCGGTTTCGCGCTCTCTTCCCACAGGCTGCGGGACGCGGCAACGCGGTTTGTAGAGCTTTTTCCCGGAACGGAGATCGTATCCGGCCGGGCGAGCACGGAAGGCTATGTTGCCGATGACGATACGACAGGCTCCAGAAAGAAAGCGCTCGTCAAGGAGATGCTTCTTCTTTCCCTTGCCGGAGAGAACCCCGCACTCGACTCCTTCCGTCAGATCCTGGACGATGCCGAGCTGGCGGCCACTTCCGAATACCGGAAGATCACGACCTCGCTTGACCGCTGGTTTGCAACGGCGCCTCCCCTGCCGCCGTTCGGGGTTTCACTCCTGCAACTTCTCCGTGCCCCGCTCATGGCTTCACCCCGGTCTCTGGCCGGCCAGGCGGAATATATCCGAACCCACTGGCTTGAATTCCTCCCTTCCGAATTGCTTGCGGATTTTCTCACTGCCATTGACATAGTGCACGAAGAAGAGCAGGAATTCCATGGCGGACCGGGACGCCCAATGGTCCTCGAATTTCTCAAGGGGCGATTCGGCTATGAATATCCCGAATACGATCGATTCTCTCCCGACTCCGAATGGATGCCGAATGTGATCATGATCGCCAAGATGGCCTATGTCTGGCTCGGTCAGCTCACGAAGAAATATGGCCGTCCGGTCGAACGCCTCGACCAGGTTCCCGACGAAGAATTGGATCGCCTCTCCCGCTGGGGTTTCACGGCATTATGGCTGATCGGACTGTGGGAGCGCTCTCCCGCCTCGTCCCGTATCAAGCAGGTCAGCGGCAACCCGGAAGCGGCCGCATCGGCCTATTCCCTTTTCGATTACGTCATTGCCCCCGATCTGGGAGGCGAGGAGGCGCTCAACAACCTGAAAGAGCGCTGCCAGGCGCGGGGTATAAGGCTTGCCAGCGATATGGTGCCG